>SLTF01000267.1 GCA_007130025.1 Spirochaetales bacterium
AAGCAGCATATCCACATTGTGGTGCCGGTCTCGCTTTTGCTTGTTTTGACGGTAGTGATGGCAATTGCCGCGCCGCGATTTCTGATGATTGATAATCTGATCAGTGTCGCCCGTTCCTCCGCAATCTACATCATTCTGGCGATTGGAATGACGTTTGTTATCACATCGAGAGGCATTGACCTGTCCATTGGATCGATTCTTGGGCTCACCTCAGTCGTGATGGGCGGTCTGGTCATGGACTCCGGATGGAACCCCTACGCGGGTATCGCGGTGGCCGTTCTGTTTGGCGCCGGTCTGGGCCTGTTTAACGCCGTATTGATCACCTACGGGAAGATCCCGCCGTTTATCGCCACCATCGGCATGATGGCGACGTATCGCGGGTTTGCGCTCGTGCACTCTGCCGGCGCCGTTCGGTACGGGTTTCCGCCGGAAATCGCGTGGCTCGGTCGGGGAATGGTCGGGGTTGTTCCGGTTTCGGTTGCGATCGCATTTCTCTTTGCCGTAGTCGCTCACATCGTGTTGAAACACACGAAGTTCGGGCGCTACTGCATTGCGATTGGGGGCGACGTCGAGGCGACCCGGCGCGCCGGCATCCCGGTTCGGGTGTATGAGTCGAGTTATTACGTGCTGATGGGAGCAATTTGTGGCTTCGCGGGCGTCATGCTCACGGGCCGACTCGACGGAACCCAGGCTGTGCTGGGCGAGGGGATGGAATTACACGTAATCGCGTCGGTCATCATCGGCGGAACGAGTCTTTTCGGTGGCCGCGGAACCATCATTGGCTCCGTTATCGGAGCGTTGATTCTCGGGGTGATCGCGAACGCGCTGATTCTCCTCGGGGTGCCATGGTTCTGGCAGCGGGTCACAATCGGCTTCATCGTCGTAGGGGCGGTGATGTTCAATACGTGGCGAGAGAAGATGGCAAAGGAGGCAATGAGCCTTTGACTCCCCGCGTTGACGGATGGGAAGAACGGTGGTCTTAGACCGCCGAAAAAACCAGGAGGGAAAACGATGAGAAAAGCAGTTCAGTTTCTAATCGTGGTGGTGATGATTGCTGCCGTGCTGTCGGGTGTGTTCGCCGCGGGCAGAGGCGAAGCGGCCACCACCGGTGAGCGGCCGATCCGAATCGGGTACACGACCCCGAGTTTTGACATCTCGGATGTGTACGAACAGTATCTGATTGGAATGGAAGACCGGCTCAAGGAGCTCGGTGTAAACTATGACCTGCGCGTCGCATCCCCCGCTCGAGAGACGTACCATCACGAGCAGTTGACCATTATTGAAGACTACGTGCAGTTGGGCGTGGACTTTCTCGTGGTGGGGCCGACGGATTTCAAGATCGCAGGAACTGGTCTCGCGTACGCGAAACGCGCCGGAATCCCGACGTTCGTCGTGAACTATGCTGATCCCCATGAAGATCCTGCTCAGCAGGCGCTGCAGTATGCGGGGTACAAACACTACGATGGTGCCAGAGTGGCAGCCGACTGGGTTGGCGATTATCTGAACGGCCAGGGAAAGATCGCGCTGATTTACGGGATACCCGGTGCGGTTACCGAACAGCGTGGGTACGTGTTCAAAGAGATCATAGAGACCGAGTTCCCCGGAATTGAGATTGTGTACACCCATTATGCGAACTTCTCACGCGAAGAGTCGTACGATGCGATGGTGTCAATTCTGCGGGCCCATCCTGACGTCGACCTGGTCCACGCGATCTCCACATCGATGGCGATGGGAGCACTTGCGGCGTTGCGCGAGGTCGGGCGCATCCAGGACATACCCATCATCGGATGGGGAGGTACCATTGAGGAGATGGACAGCATCGCCCGCGGTGAACTGAGAGGTAGCGTTGGACGGCTTCCAAGAGACATTGGAGCGGCGACGGCAGACGCCATCCATACGGTCATGAACGGGGGAACGCCCCCTCTGTCGGTTGCTGGCCCGCTGGTGATGCTCGACGGACTGGAATCGATCCGGGAGTTCATCCCTCGAGATTACTACGTTCCGCCGCAGGATCGGTAATGGTCTGACGCGGTCCGTGCGTACGATACCAGAGTGCGTGCCTTGGACGTGAGAGGAATGAATCGATTGAGCCGCCGAAAGGCGGCTCAATCTTGCTCAGCCACACGGATCGATTAAATCCGTGGTATCCTGAAGTCGGGAGGCCATCATGAAGGAGTATCTGCTCGGACTCGACTACGGGACTGGTGGCGCCAAGGCGTGCATCATCAACGCCGACGGAGCGGTACTCGGCTACGCGTTCGAAGAGTACCTCTTCATTCACGAAAAGCCGGGCTGGTCTGAGCATGACCCTCACGGGTACTGGGAAGCTGCCTGCCGTCTGGTGCATCGAAGCCTGGCCGATGCCGCAATCGCCGCCACCGAGATCCGGGCGCTGGTGGTCTCTTCGGCGCTGCCGTCGCTGGTCATGGTGGACGAGAAGCATGAGCCAGTTCACCGTGCGTACAATCTTCTGGATCGCCGTGCCACCGCCGAGGTGGAGTGGCTGAAGGATCATATCGGTGAGGAGCGCATCAAGAACCTCACCGGCAACCGAATCGAGGATCATCCCACGATCGTGAATCTCCTGTGGGAAAAGCGCCACCGACCGGAAGCCTTCAAGCGCATCCGCTGGGCGCTCACGATCGACGGATACGTGACACTCAAACTCACCGGGAAGGCGGGACTTACCTATCCGGCCGCGTCGCTCTACGGTGTTGCGTACGATCTGTTGAACGAGCGTTTCGACGCGGCGATTCTCGAAGAGATCGACATCGATCCGGCGATTCTCCCGCCTCTGGGACGGTGTGAAGACATCATTGGAGAGGTCATGCCCGACGCGGCGCGGGCAACCGGGCTCTCCGCGGGTACCATGGTACTCACCGGAAACGTCGACTTCAACGCGGGGTGTATCGCTGCGGGCGTGGTGGACGAGGGTGACATCATGAGTAACCTCGGCACGGTCGGCAACTTTGGGGTTATTCATCGTAGCCGGGATTTCAACTTCTCTCCGGTTGGTTCGACGATGATCAACCTCGCGTTCACGATCGATTCGGCCAATACCTACGTCACCATCCCGTCGACCACCACCGGGGGGCAGTCAATCCGTTATCTGCGCGATACCTTCTCGCAGGCCGAGATCGCCGCCGAGCGCTCGACCGGGGTCAGCTCGTACGATATGCTCAATCTCCAGGCGGCCAAAGTCCCGGTCGGATCGGACGGACTGGTCATCCTGCCGTACCTCATGGGCGAACGCACTCCCATCTGGGACACCGCGGCCCGCGGGGTGGTGTTTGGATTGTCGCTGAACCATACCAAGGGTCACGTCGTTCGTGCGATGATGGAAGCGGTTGCCTACGCCCTGTACGATTCGTACCGCTTGATCAAACAGAGTGGGTTGAAACTCAATTTCCCGATCGTGCTCAACGAAGGAGGCGCGGTGAGTTCACTCTGGCGCCAGATCATCACCGACGTCTTTGAGGTGCCGACGGTGCTCTTGAAGCAACGCGCGGGGGCGCCCTACGGTGATGCGGTGCTTGCCGGGGTGGCGAGCGGCGTCTTTCCCGATTTTGGAGTGGCGAAACAGCGCGCTGAATACATTGATCTCATGGAGCCCAATCCCATCAATCACGCACGCTACATGGAGTACTTCGAACTCTACCGCTCACTCTACCAGCACGTGAAGGAAGACTTTCGGTCCCTGGCACGTATCCGGGGCGGAGCGTAGCGTGCCAATCGTCTCGCTGACTGATGCGCTCGCCGAGGGCCGCAGACGCGGATGCGGGGTCGCCAACTTCTGGGCGGGAGGCGCGGAGGCTACGATCGGTATCGTTCGCGCTGCTGAAGCGATGAACGCCCCAATCGTGCTCTGTTACAACCGCCCACTGTGTCCGCAGTTTCCAATGGCGCTTGGGTTTGCAATGATGCGAAGCGCAGCCGAGCGCATGGCGGTACCCATTGCGCTGACGCTGGACCATGGCGCGGATCCAGGCGAGTGCCGTGAGGCGATCGAATGCGGGGCAACCGGGGTGATGTACGATGGATCACATCTGCCGCTCGAAGATAACCTGGAGATCACCCGCGAGGTTGTCCGAATGGCTCACGCCGCCGGAGTTTCCGTGGAAGCGGAGGTTGGCAGCATTGGGGGTTCGGCCATCGAGTACGGATTGGATCACTCGGTGGAAGGGGTCTTCACCGATCCTGAGTCGGCGACGATGTTTGTGGATGCGACTGGAATCGATGCGTTGGCGATCTCGGTTGGCAACGCCCATGGACGTTACAGCGCTACCCCGCGAATCCGCTACGACCTGGTGCGCGAAATCGCTTCGCGCGTATCGGTTCCCCTTGTTCTGCACGGGGCGTCGGGGCTTACCGACACGGAGTACCAGAAGATCGTCGATGCCGGAATCACCAAGATCAACTACTACAGCGAGGGTAGCCGACGGGTTATCGAACAGCTTCGCGCATTTCTGACCGTGGACCGCGGCGAGATGCTGAGCCACAACGTGTCGCGCTTTCTGATCGAGGCGTGGGAGCGGGAGACTTGCTCAGTCCTCGCGCTGCTTGGGCATGTAGCCGCAGATTGAGTCAGGGAGGAATCACCGTATGAGCCACATTCGCATTGATCGGCTTCAGCGCGCCGCCAGGGCGGGAGGCTACGCGGTACCGCATCTGCTCGGTGGAACAACCGAGATGGTCATTGGGCATCTTCGTGCGGCCGAAGCGCTTCGCTCGCCGTTGGCGTTCGGGTTTGCTCCCGAAGTCTTCTCCATGGTTCCGCTGGAGCTCGCGTTGCCCATGATTGTGAACGCCGCGGAACGGGCGACAGTCCCGGTTGCAACCCAGCTGGAACACGGACACGACTTCAACACGATCATGGGTGCGATCCAGCTTGGTGTGAGCTCGGTCATGTTCGACGGATCGGCGCTCTCGTACGAAGAGAACGTGAAACAGACCAGTGAGA
>SLTF01000086.1 GCA_007130025.1 Spirochaetales bacterium
GCGACCGTGCGGCAGGCGCTTGAGCCATTCGCAGACATATCGTTTGCCTGTCTCTTCGGGTCGGCGGCCGTCGAACGACTGCGCGAGGACTCCGATATTGACGTTGCGGTCTACTTCGATTCGGGGCGTTCCCTCGAGATCGAAGCTGATCGGCGGATGGCCATCGAGCCTGATGTTCAGTTGGCAGTGGAGCGCTCGACGAACCGGAACGTCGACCTGTTGGTGCTGAATCGGGCCCCGGCGTCGGTCTGTGCAACGGCGGTGCGCGACGGAGTCGCTGTGCTGGTTCGCAACGAATCCATGCTCTCACGGTATGTTCTCGCAGTCACCACCGTGGCTATGGATTTTCGTGAAACCGAAAAAGAGTTCCGCCGGATTCGTGCGCGCAGCAGCTCCTTGTCTGAGACCGACCGGTCACGTCTTGAGCGAATCGTGGATTTCGTTACTCAGGAGATGCAGGACCGAGATGCGTTTCTCGCAGTGAGACTCGATCGCTATCGCAGCGATCGCGACCTGCAGCGCAACCTCGACCGTTGGGTGGAGCAGCTGATCAATGCGGCAATCGACACTGCCAAGATTGTTCTTGCATCGGAAAACCGACCGGTGCCGCAGACCTACGCGCAGATTCTGGGAGATCTCGAAGCGATGGACGCGTTTGCGCCGTTGAACCGGTCATTGATCCCGCTCGCGGGGCTGCGCAACCTGATGGCCCACGAGTACCTCGATCTTCGCTTTGACCGCGTCAAGGAGTTCGTGCTCGCGGACTCTGAAGTGATCGCGCAGATGTCCGCCATCGTCCGCGACCGATGGCTCTCGCGGTAGACTGCTCCACGCGAGCCATCCGCATCGCTCCCTATCTGTCAACAACCGCCCATCGTGATATATTGATCTCTCGGAGGTACCCATGAAAACCATAACCCGTTATTCCACACTCTTGGTCCTTCTGCTTCTCGCCGGTACGGTGTCCGCGCAGCAGGCCCTCGATCGCGCCACCGTGAATCGCTGGGCAGACTCGATGCTTGAGATTCAGCGCTGGGCCGATGCCCAGCCGGACTCCATGTTCGACGACGACTTCGATGACGAGGATCCATTCAACTTCGAGGCATCGCTCGCCCGTTCGGTTCAGCAGTACGGCGAGGTGCGGCGCATCGTCAATCGTCACGGTTTCTCCAACGGCGATCAGTGGGCATCGGTGGGTTCGCGCATCATGAACGCGTACTTCGCGATTCAGATGGAGCTGGAGTCACCCGAGATGAACCGAGAAATGCAGGAGGCGCTGCGCGAGATCGACGCAAGTCCGCATCTTACTCCCGAGCAGAAGGCGATGATGCGTGCGCAGATCCAGCAAGGGATGCAGATGGTAGAGCAGATGGCCTCCGCTCCGCCCGCGGACATCGCCGCGGTGCGCGCCAACAAGGCGAAGCTCGATCAGGTGTTTGACGACGACGATTACTGAGCGGCAGGTTCCGGCCGGGGTGAACCCGGCCGGCCGTCACGGTACGGCTACCAGCGGATCACGTCGCGGATGGCCGGGTTGCGGCGCAGCTCCTCGATATCCGCTTCGGTGGGGCGGCTCGGAAGGTCGCGGTCGCAGTTGACCAGGCAGAGAAAGCCGAGCCACGAATCCGGCGCCGCATAAAACTGGTGCCACACCCCCGGCGGAACGTAGACCGTGTCAAACGCGTTAATCTCACGCACCTCGCCGTCGATCATCACGGAGCCGTGCCCGCGCAGAATCAAGACCGCGTGCACGTGCTGGTGGCGCTCCAGCGCGGAGTAGCCACCGGGTTCGGCTTCAAAGTATCGCACTTCGGCGGGCAGGTGGGCGTCGGCCGGGAACACAATCTGCTTGGTCATTCCCTGCGACTGCGTTCCCGAGGCGTTGTAGTGTTTGACGTCAACGCCGGGCCAGCGAAACGCCTCTCCTTCCTGTGCGAAGCGATGGATGACTGACTCAATACCGGTCTTGTTCATGGGATGGGCTCCTGACTCTGATATGGTGAACGCATGGTGATATGGTGAGAGTACGCCGAAACCCGCCTTCCCGCAAGCGGTGATTCCCGCACCACTGGCAGGAGTGATACGATGCGGCAGTTGAAGGAAGGTCCGTGAATGCAATTACACCGTACGCGACTGGTTCTGATCGTTGTGGCGCTGCTCATTCTGGCGGGAGGCCCCGCGCATCTTTGGGCGCAGCAGGCTGACAACGGCGCGAGTCGCGCCACCGAGCAGCCCGATGCGGACCGCCCGGACGAACTGCCGCCCGACGAGGTTGCCCCCGGCGGCCCGGTGCGTGGCGTGGTTCCGCTTCCGGTCTTTGGTGTGTCGCCCGAGGATGGAGTGCTGCTCGGGGCGGCTGCGCTCTTTTTTCGGGTGCCCGAGCCGGGTGCTCCAACCGACACCATCTCCACCAACGCCTTCTACGGAACCAAGGGTACCTTCTCGCTCAACGTTGGAACCGACCATCGGGTCGGCAAACGCGGCCTCAACCTGCTGACCTTTCATCGAGCGTCGATCTTCTCATCGGAGTTTTTCGGCATCGGGATGGATGCCGATGATCCGGAGACCTTCGAGACGCTGGAGTTGCGGGCGCGCGGCGCCGTGCTCTTTCCCGCGGTTCCGAGGGTAACGGTGGGGCCCTCCTACGTGGTCAACTACTTCGATACGCGCAGCACGGAGGCCGGCGGCGCGCTTGCCTCGGGCGCGGTCCGCGGCGCCGACGGGACGCTTGCGGTGGGCCTCGGTGCCCGTTCGATCTTCGACAGCCGGGATAGCAACGTCTATCCCACCGAGGGAGCGTACGTAGACCTGATCACCCACGGGTTTCCCACCTTTCTGGGTTCGAGCGATACCTTCTGGCTTGGCGCACTGGACACGCGGTACTTTGTCTCGCCGTGGCCGTGGCTGACCCTCGGCGGACAGGCGGTTCTCGAGCTCTCGGCCGGTGACGTGCCCTTCCAGTTCCTTCCTTCAATTGGAGGTGGCGATATCATGCGCGGCGTGCTCGACGGGCGCTACCGCGACGCGGTATCGCTGGCGGCGCAGATCGAGGCGCGCTTTCCCATCTACTGGCGGTTTGGGGGAACGATCTTTGCCGGTGCCGGTCGGGTTGCGCCGAGTCTCGATCAGCTGGGACTCGACAACCTCGCGACCGCAGCCGGCGTCGGCGTTCGATTTGCGGTGAACCCCGAGCAACGGCTGAACGTTCGTCTGGATCTCGCGCACGATGGGGACGATCTGAAAGTCTACGTAAACTTCCAGGAAGCGTTTTAGCCGGGGAGCGGCTTAACCGCTGATACGGGCTTCGGTCTGGTCTATGATTCGCTGTACCAGTGCGCTGAAGTCCTTCACCTCGGTTTTGGGTACGCGAAAGCCAATCGCGCCTTCGTGTCCTCCGCCGTTCTCTATTTGAAGATCTTCGAGCAACTTCCGCAGATCGATATCGTGGTAGGATCGGCTTCGCCGCATCCGGAACTGAACCAGCGCAGACGCATTGGCATGGTCGTAGTAGGCAACCATGCTCAGCTTGCCGCTCTCTTCGGCGAGCTCGTCGGCAATCGCACGGGCAACCGAGATCACGGTATCGAGCTCAAACCGGGAGTAGACGTTCTGGCTGGCGGCCTCGTCCAACACCGTGTAGCAGACCGACGGCGAGCACCGGCGCGCTTCCACGAGTTCATTGTAGAGCTCTTCCTGGGAGGCCGAGAGGCTGCGCAATTCGGTATAGACCTGTTCCATGTTGTTGAAGTTGGTCTGCTTGGTTGTCTTCTCGGCGAGCAGCCGATTGAACATCCCGCTGAAGGTGTCGTAAAAGCGCCGTTCGCGTTTGCTCTTGATGATCTTCCCCATCTGGGTGTCGCCTACGATCCCGGTGAGGATGGTGAGCACGATGTTGCGCGAGAAGATGTCGTGGATGTCGAATCGGCGGACAATGTCCTTACGGCTCGACATCTTGCATCCGAGGTATCCCACCAGCTCAGACGCCGAAGAGGCGGCGTCAACCAGGCAGTACCCGTCGTTGCCGGCGTACTTGCTGTCCGCGTCGAGGTGGTGGTCAATTTCCACCTTCACCACGTCGGTGCGGGAGAGCAGCCGCTGGATTGCCGGGGATGCCTCGATCATCGACGGTTTTGGCGTGTCGCAGATCACCACCGTATCGATTCCATCCTTCAAGCGATCGCAATTGGTGTTCACCTCGATTGAGTTGAACCGACAGATCTCAAGCAGGTATCGGAAGTGAACCGGGATTTCGGTCGCGGTACAGATCAGCACGCGCTTCTGCATCTTGCTCAGCAGGAGCCCAACGGCAACCATGGACGCGATGCAGTCTTCGTCCGGGCTCTGGTGCCCGATGATCAGAAAACTGTGCCGTTGGGCGAACGCATCCAGAATTCGGGTGACCACCCGATTCTTTTCCGCAATAGTGGCAATCTCATGTTTTTGCATATACATGTTCGAATCTCCGAACGTCACGTTTTGTTTCTATCCCGGTTCCTGCGCCATTTCCGCCCGGTTGCGCCCCAGCTCTTTTGCTCGATAGAGCGCCTGATCGGCTCGCTCCCGTACCTCGTGCACCGCCTGTCCGTGGCGTGGGAAGGCGGCTATCCCCTGGCTGGTGGTCACCTGGGTGATCGCACCCCCTCGGTTTGAAAGAATGTCCAGCGCCGCCACCCGGCGGCATACGTCGCTGCAGATCTGGTGCGCTTCCTCAACATCCGTGCCGGGAAGCAGAATGGTGAATTCATCTCCACCGTAGCGCGAGACGATGTCGGTTTCGCGAAAGCACGCGCGAAACACCGGAACCACCGCCTGGATCACCTCGTCGCCCACCGCCATTCCGTATGCGTTGTTGATGCCGTTGAAGTGATCGAGATCGAGCATCACCACCGAAATCGGCGATTGTTCGGACCGTGCCTTCTGAAACTGCTCTTCGATCGCCTCGTCCAGA
>SLTF01000438.1 GCA_007130025.1 Spirochaetales bacterium
AACTCTTCGCCGAACTCCTGGCGAAGTACGACGCCCCCGATGCGGATCAGCTCCCCGCGTGGCCGCGCGTGCTCTCGCTGCGCGTGCTCGAGGTGATGGATGAGGGCGGATGGCCGCCACCGCGTCCCCGCCGAGCCGATCGCGCACGCCGCGAGTAGGCCCGGATCGCCCGGAACGATGGACGGTTCAGGGGAGCGGCAGGAGCGCGGGAAACGACGGCGCACCGTCGCCAAACGACACCGTGCGGAAGAACGAAAACTCCCGGGCAAACGCAGTGGCAACGGAACACGCCTCGATCCCCTCCGTCACCAGAAAGAAGGCGTAGCCCGCGGCTGGGTCGCGAAACAGAAATCCCATACCGCTCGGATGGGCGGTGAAGTCCGCGTTCCCGCAGGCTACCGGCTGCCAGTCCCCCGGCCGTTCGATGGAGTCGGGAAGATACCAGAACAGCGCGCTTCCCGCTGACGATTCGTACCGACCAACAAAGGCCGTCAACGGATTTGGGCCAAGGAGTTCGACCGCACGTCGAGTCCGCGGCCCGGAGACCAGGATCATGGGCGCCCTGCCGACGCTCTGTGCAGCAAGCGGAACGGCTGCCATTGTCGCCAGCACCACGGTGCCAATCAGAATCACCGCGCGCGCCGTCACCGTGCCCGGCACCCGTACCATCCGCCTCGACGCCGCTGTCCGCATACCCTGGGTTATTCCACCGTCACGCTCTTGGCGAGGTTGCGTGGTTGGTCCACGTCGCGACCAAGCTCGAGCGCGCAGTAATAGGCAAAGAGCTGCAGCGGAATCATCATGAGGAAGGGATAGACCCACTCGTGCGCCCGGGGCACGAAGATGACGTCGTCGGCAATTGCCGCCACATCGTGATCACCCTCAACCGCCAGCGCGATGACCGGGCCCTTGCGCGCCTTGATCTCCTTCATGTTGGAAATCACCTTTTCGCGCAGACCGTCGTCGGGAATAATCACCAGGCTGGGAGTGCTCTCGTTGATGAGGGCGATCGGACCGTGCTTGATTTCCGCGGCGCTGTACCCCTCGGCGTGAATGTACGAGATCTCTTTCAACTTCAGCGCACCTTCGAGGGCCACCGGGTAGTTGATGCCGCGCCCCAGGAAGAGAAAGTCCTCCGCGTGCGCGTACTTCTTCGCGAGCGCTTCCACCTCGGCGTGACGCTCAAGAATCGCGCGCACCTGTTCGGGCACCGCCTCCAGCGCATCAATGAAGACCAGCCCCTGCTCGTAGGACATGTCGCGCATCCGCGCGATAAGGAGGGCAAACAGGTAGAGAGCCGTCAGCTGACTGGTGAACGCCTTCGTTGAGGCCACCGCAATCTCGGGCCCGGAGTGGATGTAAACGCCGCCGTCGGATTCGCGCGGGATGGTTGCTCCCACCACGTTGCAGATGCCCAGCACGCGGGCGCCCTTTCGCTGGAGCTCGCGCATGGCGTAGAGGGTGTCTGCGGTCTCGCCGGACTGTGAGATGGCGAAGTAAATGCTGTTGCGCTCGACGATGGGGTTGCGATACCGGAGCTCCGAGGCGAGTTCCGCGGTACACGGGATTCGGGCGATGTTCTCGATGAGGTAGGTGGCAACCATCCCTGCGTGGTAGGAGGTGCCCGCGGCCACCAGCTTGATGCGCTGGACCTCGAGCAGCTCCCGGTTGGTCATGTTCAGCCCACCCAGATGCGCGGTTGCGGAATCCCGGTCCAGCCGCCCCTGCATGGCTCGAAGGATGGACTCCGGCTGTTCGAAGATCTCCTTCTCCATGTAGTAGCGGTGATTATCTTTTTCTATTTCATCGAGCTCCCAGGTGATGTAATCAACCTTCTTGTCAACGTCTCGATCGCGAAGATCGGTGGTGCGGTACGTGTCGGCGGTCAGTCGTACTACCTCGCCGTCTTCCAGGTAGATGACCTGTTTGGTGTGGGCGAGCATGGCGGTGACGTCGGAGCCCAGGAGCATCTCATGCTCGCCAATACCCAGGACCAGCGGTGAGCCGTTCCTCACCCCAATCAGGAGTCCCGGCTCGTCCTTGTGCATGGCAACGATGCCGTAGGTCCCCTTCAGAATTCGGCAGGTTCGCTTCAGCGCCTTCTCCAGGTCGCCCTCGTAGAGGGTACCCATCAGGTAGGCGATGACCTCGGAATCGGTCTCGCTGCGAAAGGTGAACCCTTCGTCCTCCAGCTTCTCGCGCAACGCGCTGTAGTTTTCGATGATCCCGTTGTGGACGATGGCGATGGATCCGTCCGCATCAAAGTGGGGGTGGGCGTTGGTGTCGTTCACTTCGCCGTGCGTCGCCCATCGGGTGTGACCGATGCCGTAGGTTCCCGACATATCGTCGGGAACCGCCTGTCGCAACTCCTGCAGCTTCCCCTTCTTCTTGATGAGGTGCAACGCGTTCTCGTTGCCCACGCAGATGCCGGCGGAGTCATACCCCCGGTACTCAAGGCGCTTCAATCCCTCCACCAGAATGGGAGCGGCCGGCTTGGGTCCGCAGTAACCGATGATCCCGCACATCAGGCGCCACCGACCTGTTCGGCCATCTCGGTGAGGCGGTTTTCGTTGGTGAGCCGCAGTGCGTTGGTTTTGACGGAGAGCACGCCGTCCCTGACCAGCTGCTGAATAGCCTCCTCGACCGTATCCACCGGGATCTGCAGCGACTGCGCGATCTCCTTGACGGCGCGATCGAGGGCCAGCGCGCGCTCGCCCTCGGGTCGGTCCATGAACCGGTTGTAGAGGTTCAGCGCAATCACGCTCTGCTCGTTCTTCCGCACCAGCGCCTGGATCTGCGAGTTGGCGTTCTCCAGACGGCGGCAGAGTTTGTCGATCACGTTCATCGCGATTTTGGCGTTCTTTTCGATCATGCTCTGGAAGCCGGCCCGGTCGAAGGCGAGCAGCTGAGTATCGGACACCGTGGTAGCGCTGGCCGTGCGGGGCATGCGCGACACAATCGCCATTTCGCCAAAGAAGTCGCCCTTGGTCAGCTCTGCGAGTACGTGCTCCTTTCCATCGATCGTTCGACTGATGCGGATCGTCCCCGACTGGATGATATACATTTTTTCCCCGACCTCGCCCTCGGAAAATATGCGGCGCCCTGGATTGATGGTCTGACCGTACTTTTCAAAAAGGATGTTTTCTGACATGGCCCCTCCGGAACAAAAAGTATAGTTGATGGCCGATTTTGCGTAAAGGGCGAAAGCAGGCGGACAATCACCCCCGTTATAGAGGGTGGAGGTTCAGAATGAAACCAATAAAACCCGCCCGCGCCGCCACTCGCGCTACCCGTGGTGCAATCGTCGGTCCCGCACTTGCCTTCATTGCGGTTGTTGTCTTTACCACGGCCGGATGCACCCAGCTGCAGGACTTCGCGGCTGGGGTGGACATCACCCCACCCCGCTTCGTTGGTCTGGAAGTTCTCGACGAGCACACCGTGGAGGTGATCTTCGATAAACCGGCTGAGGCCGATGAAGTGGGAGTGAGTCCCTCTCTTGGCGATCTCACCGTTACCAGTTCGGCCAACCGACTGGTGATCGTAAGCGAACACGCCACGAGCATTGGGGCCGAGTATCGGTTGGAGGGGAGCGTTGAGGACGTGTCAGGGAACAGCCTTCGGTTTCTGGTGCGCTTCTACGGCCACAACCCAAGGGTGCCGCGGCTGCTCATCAACGAGCTCAACCCGCGCGGCAGCGGCAACAACCCCGAGAGCGTTGAACTCTTCGCGGTCACCGCGGGCAACCTTGGAGGTGTCACCCTGTCCAACGGCAGTCCAATGGACTGGGACTCACGCATGATTCTCCCCGCCGTGGAGATCGAGGAGGGAGACTTTGTGCTGGTTCATTTTCGGCCGCAGGGGATTCCCGAAGAGATCGACGAGACCGCCCGCCGCGACGAGTCCGGCGGGCGCAACAGTCGCGACACCGCCTGGGACTTCTGGGTTCGAGAAGGCGGCGGTCTCCCGACCAACAACGGGGTGATCACCCTCAGCAGCCGGCCCGGGGGGCCGATCATGGACGCCGTCCTCTACACCAACCGCACCTCCGCTTCCGACGAGCGTTATCTGGGGTTTGGCAGCACCCGGATGCTGGAGCGGGTACGTACGGTGGTGGATGCGGGAGAGTGGGAGATTGACGAGGAACACCCCCGCCCCGAAGACCTGGTAGACGTGACGCTCTCAACCGCTACCCGTTCGCTCAACCGCTCGAGCGACTCTCGGGACACCAACAGTCGCGGAGACTGGCACGTTGTGCCCACCCGCGGCCTGACCTTTGGGGCCCCCAACAGCGACGAGCGCCACCAGCCGTAGGTTTGCACCGCCCGCCACCAGCCATAACGGCGCGGCGGTCAGTCAGAGGTGCGGTGAGAAAAACTCTTCGAGCTTGGGCCGGGGCGCCGCACCCACGTGCTGGCCCACCACCTCGCCGCCCTTGAAGAGCAGGAGGCTCGGAATACTGACGATATTGTATCGGGCGGCCAGGTCGGCCTGGTCGTCCACGTTGAGCTTACCCACTTTCAATTTGCCCTCGTACTCCGAGGCGATCTCTTCCAGTACCGGAGCGATCATTTTGCACGGCATGCACCACTCGGCCCAGAAATCAACAATCACCGGCACGTCGGACTTCAGCACTTCCTGCTCGAAGTTCCCGGTTGTCAGTTCCACTTCCATTGAGGTTGTCCTCCGTTGTCGCCATTATTGGTCAGATTCGCGCCACGGTCAATGCGCGCGGCCGGTGAGGTCTGCCGCCAGATCGTACACTGCCTGGTAGACCGAGCCGGAACCACACTCGTCCACCGCACGCACGAAGGCCGATCCCACCACCACGCTGTCGACGTGGCCGCGCAGGGCCTCGATCTGTTCGCGGCTCTGAACACCAAAACCGGCCATGATGTGGGCGCCCATTGGCGCAAGAG
>SLTF01000124.1 GCA_007130025.1 Spirochaetales bacterium
ACCGTCGGGGAGACTGAGCGTCGTTTCGCCCCACTCCCCGGCGAGTGAATGGGGCAGCCGAACCGCTACGGTCACGACGGTGCCGCCGCGGCAGAACGCAAGGGCGTGGTCGGCACGGCTACCCTGCGCGAACAGTGGTTCGTACTCGCCGTCGGGACCGAAGGCGGCGGGAAACTGCTGTCGCGCACGCAGGACACGCGAAACCGCGAGCAACTTGGGTCCGCCCTCGTCGGCATGCTTCAATGCCTCCTCGGCCCACGTGCCGGTATTTCCAGCGGAAGTGCCGGTATTTCCGGCCGCGGCACGGTCGATCTCAGCGAGGAGACTTCGACGTGCATCGTAGTCCACCGGTCGCCGGTTGTCCGGATCCACGAGGCTGAGATCCCAGAGCTCCGTGCCCTGGTAGACGTCGGGGACGCCCGGCGCGGTCAGGCGAATCACGGTGTGGGAGAGTGAGTTGATGCGACCGGCATCGCGGATGCCGGCGGCCATCTGGTCGACGAGTGCGCGCGTCGCGGGGTCATCGACGAGTCGACGGGCAAAGCCGATGACCGCGGCCTCGTACCGCTCGTCGGGACGGGTCCACGTGGTAAACCGTTTCGCTTCCTTGATTGCCTTTTGCATGTAGGCCCCGATCCGCTCGGCGTCGATGGGCCACGCTCCAACGGCGGTCTGGTAAATGAGGTACTCGGTCTCCGGGTCCACCTCGGTAGCACGAAAACCTCCGCTCGCCTCGCGCAGCGCGTCGCAGAAGCCCTCCCACGCGTCGGGAATCTCGGCAAGCACTGCGAGACGCATGCGCACATCCTCGCTGCGCTTGGTGTCGTGAGTCGAACCCGCAAGCATAGCTCGAGGCTCTTCGTGAGCGCGTCGGCCCATCTCGCGATGAAACTCCTCAAGCGATGTGCCGAACCGCCCTGGATCGCCTCCGACCTCGTTCAATGCAACGAAGCGGGTATAGCAATAGAACGCAGTATCCTCGGCACCCTTGGCCATCACCGGGCCGGTCAGTTGCTGAATGCGGGTTGCAAGCTCAGCAACGTGGGATCCACCAAACTCGCGCTTCAGCACTGAACCGAGCACCGCGAACAGTTCAGGATCAACATCGGCGCGCCGCGCAGAGGCTACAGAAACCGCGTCGTCGATAATACGAACATCTTCTTTGGTAACACCATGATCGCGCCCGTAGCTTCGGTACACCGGGAAAGACGCTACGAGTACCGAGAGCGCCTCCCACGCGTCATCGCGCGTAAAATCGCGGAGACGGCGATGCTGCTGAAAGAGCTGCATCGCGAGTGCTGTGAGCCGGTTCATGTCGCTGCCGAGAAGCTCGGATACTACCTGATCCTTCTTTTCCTGCAGCAGCGCGTGATAGGTCACCGGTTCATCGGCCCCGATGAACCCGTGATAGATCCGGTCAAAATCCCCCTCGCGGGCAGGGTCGATGAAGACTCCCCCAAGCAAATTGAGAAAGTCGTATCCGGTGGTTCCCTGCACCGGCCAGGTTGCGCGAAGGCGCTCACCCGGGTGAAGGATTTTCTCCACCACGATCCAGGCGTGGGGCGCCGCGTCACGCAACCGCTGGAAGTAGCGCTCAGGGTCACGAAGTCCGTCCGGGTGGTCGATACGAAGCCCGTGTACCAGCCCGCTGTTAAGCCAATCCAGAATCCGCTCGTGCATCGCGTGGAAGACCTCTTCATCCTCCACGCACATGCCAACCAGATCGTTGATATCGAAAAACCGTCGATAGGAGAGATCACTTCCGGCAACCCGCCAGAATGCAGGGCGATAATTCTGCCGGGACAGCAGCTCGTCCATGCGGTCCGCATCGCTGTTGACCAATTCGATCTCGTCGTCCATGGCGCGACGCGCCGCCGGTTGTTCTTCAAACAGTCGCGTGAGTTGAACCCGAAGTACTTCCTTGTCCCGGTGACGTCGCCGTGTGCTCGCCCGGTCGGTTGCGGTTGGCAACGGCAGATAGTCAAGGGCGCTCGCCACAAAGCCCAAATCCGGCGAGTCACATCGCTCTCCCGCCCGGGCGATAACCGGCGCCAGCGATCGCGGAGCGACCGGCCATACGTGGTCGAAGTAGCGCAGCACGAAGCTGCCGCCGCGGCGCTCGAGACGGATCTGTCCTGCCTCCACAACGCGGCCGTAGTGATCGCCGAGAACGGGAAGCAGTATACGGTTGTCTCCCTCCTGCTGCGAGTAACTCCAGTCAACGTCGAAGTAGGTGGCGTACCGACTCGACGGACCGTTCTCAAGAACGTCCCACCACCAGCGGTTCTCCGGTCCGGAGATCGCCATGTGGTTGGGCACCACATCGACCACCTGCCCCAGGCCGGCGGCGGTCACCCTGCGGCAGAACCACTCGTGCCCCTTCTCGCCGCCGAGCTCCGCATTGACCGCAGAGTGGTCGACAACATCGTATCCGTGCAGGCTGCCCGGCGCAGCCTGCAGGTAGGGCGAGCAATAGACGTGCGATACGCCAAGATCGCGAAGGTAATCCACAACGGCGGCGGCCGCGTCAAAATCAAACTCGGAGTGCAGCTGCAGCCGATAGGTAGCGCGAATCGGATCAGAAAACGTCTCAGACATCGTCACCGTTCTCCTCAGCCTGCAGAACGATGATGCTTCGCCCAACTGCCTGGATGGTCTCCCCGGCGGGAAGCGGGCGTTTTCCATCCATCCACCCAACGGCGCTGTCGACCACCATCCGCCAGTAGCGCCCCCAGGTCTTGTCGGGAAGGGTGAACTCGATGGGCTCGTGATGGGCATTGATGATCACGTAAAACGAGTCGTCAACCACCCGCAGGCCGTAGGCGTCCGGACTCGGAACCGCCTTCCCGTTGAGAAAGATCGCGATCGACTTCGCGTGCCCCTCGCCCCAGTAGGAGTCTTCCATCTCGCTGCCGTCGGGCGTCAGCCAGGCAATATCGTCGAGCCCACGGCCGTAAATCGCCTGGCCCTGAAACCAGTGCCTCCGGTGAAACACCGGGTGGTCGCGGCGAAACGCCGTGAGCCGGCGCACAAAGCGCAGCATCGGCCGGTCCACTTCGTCCCAGTGAATCCACGAGGTTTCGTTGTCCTGGCAGTAGGTGTTGTTGTTGCCGCCCTGGGTTCGGCCCAGTTCGTCACCGGCGAGCAGCATCGGCACCCCCTGCGACAGAAAGAGCGTAAGCAGGAAGTTCCGCCGCTGCCGGTTTCGAAGATCGATGATCTCGTGATCGTCCGTGGGCCCCTCGGCACCGCAGTTCCACGAGTTGTTGTGCGAGTCGCCGTCGGCACCGTTCTCTCCGTTGGCCTCGTTGTGCTTCTCGTTGTAGGAAACGAGGTCGGTGAGGGTGAAGCCGTCGTGGGCCGTTACAAAATTGATGCTCGCGTAGGGGCGCCGACCGGTGTTCTCGTACAGATCCGAACTGCCGGTCATACGATAGGCAAACTCCGCGAGGGTCTGGTCCTGGCCGCGCCAGAAGCTGCGGATACAGTCCCGGTACTTACCGTTCCACTCCGACCAGCCCGGAGGAAAGTTCCCCACCTGATAGCCTCCCTCGCCCACGTCCCACGGTTCGGCGATCAGTTTTACCTGACTGATTACCGGATCCTGCTGGATGATGTCGAAAAACGCCGAGAGGCGGTCTACGTCGTGCAGTTCGCGAGCGAGGGTGCTCGCGAGGTCGAAGCGGAAGCCGTCCACGTGCATCTCAAGGATCCAGTAGCGCAGCGAGTCCATGATGAGCTGCAGCACGTGGGGGTGGCGCATGTTGAGCGTGTTTCCCGTCCCGGTGTAATCCATATAAAAAAGGCGGTCTTCGGCCATAAGACGGTAGTAGGCGCCGTTATCGATACCCTTGAAACAGAGTACCGGCCCCTGATGATTGCCTTCAGCGGTATGGTTGTAGACCACGTCCAGAATAACCTCGATCCCCGCTTTATGCAGGGTCTTCACCATCTGCTTGAACTCGGCGACCTGCACCCCTGCGGTCTCGCGAGCAGCGTACTCGCTGTGGGGGGCGAAGTACCCGATGGTGTTGTAACCCCAGTAGTTTCTCACGCCCCGGTCGAGGAGGTAGCCGTCGTGGATGAACTGATGCACCGGCATGAGTTCCAGCGCGGTTATCCCAAGCCGCTTGAAGTAATCGATTGAGACCGGGTGCGCAAGAGCGCTGTACGTGCCGCGCAGCTCCGAGGGAATCTCGGGATGCAGCACCGAAAACCCCTTCACGTGCACCTCGTAGATCACTGTCTCGTTCCACGCCACCTTGGGCGAGAAATCGTCGGTCCAGTCAAAAAACGGATTGGTAACCACCGAGCGGGGAACGTAGGGTGCGCTGTCGGTGTCGTTTCGCGTATCGCTCTCCGGCTCAAAGGGAAAGACCGCCGGATTCCACGACACCTCGCCACTGATCGCCTTGGCGTAGGGATCGAGCAGGAGTTTGTTGGCATTGCAGAGCGACCCCTCGTGCGGGGACCACGGCCCGTGCACGCGAAATCCGTAGTGCTGGCCGGGAATAAGGTTGGGCACGTAGCCGTGCCAGACGTGGCCGGTCACCTCGGGCAGTCGGTATCGTGTCTCACGTCCAGTTTCATCGAAAAGGCAGAGCTCTACCAAGTCGGCGGCCTCCGAAAAGACCGAAAAGTTGGTGCCGGCTCCGTCGTATCGGGCTCCCAGCGGATAGGGTTTGCCCGGTCTCAGTTCCATCGTTCCTCCGGTGACCGCGGTGCTGCGGGCTGTGGCCATTATCTGATACACTCCCCTGCACTGCAACACCCCCAAAGTGGTGCGAAAAATGTGCTTTCTTCTCCGAACCGTGAAGCAGGAGGAACAAACGGTGATTCTATAGGGGTATGAGTGGTTCGCTTGTACCCGAGATCACCGCCCCCGAGTTCTGCCCCAACCCCGACT
>SLTF01000362.1 GCA_007130025.1 Spirochaetales bacterium
GTCAATCCGTTGAAGCGAGCACACAGCTCGTCGAGCCCAGCCCCGGTCTGTGCCGAAACCTGATACACCGGGTACCCGATTCGGCGGTAATCGGCAATACGGTCTGCCCACTGCTCGGGCAGTCCTTGATCAATCTTGTTGACCACGATGAGCAACTCGCATCCCCCAAGTTCCCCCGCGGCGAGCATCCGATCCACAAAGCGAGGGCGAAGCGGTGGAAGCACCGGCGACGCGACCACGGCAACCAGCGATACGTTTGCCGCAAGTGCCTGCACCGCGTTTCGCTTGCGGTTCCAGCGCGACAGCTGGTTGCTCCGCGGCCCCCGCTCTACGATACGGCCCTCATTCCCTGCACCAACCGCACGCTCAATACGCACGTGGTCACCCGGCGCGAGGACGTTGTACTCGCTTTCAACCGCCCACAGCACCTTGCCCTTGATCCGGCACTGAACGGTTGCCCCTTCGACATCAACCTGAAAAATGTTGTTGGCGCCCGAAAGCACCACCCCTTCGGCAGTCGTTGGACCGCTCACAGGATCCCCTCGTCCGCGAGGGCGAACCGCGCCGCAAGCCGCGATAGTCCCCGCGTGCCGGCGGCCGTGCTATAGAAGCGGTGGGCCTTCACCACGCCGCCGGGCGCGGCAGATCCAACAACCGCCGCCAACCGACGAGCAACGCCTTCGCGCGAATCAACAACCTCAACCGACGGACCGAACCGTTCACGCAGCTCGTCGAGCAGATAGATGAAGTGGGTGCATCCCAGAACCACGGTGTCGACGGCCGCATCACGCAGGCGCTGCACAGCCGGCGCGAGCACCGCCTCCGCGGCGTCTGCGGGAGGTTCCCCGAGGTGGTTCTCGACCAGCGTGACCAGCTCACCGGCGGCAACCGTGGTGACGCTGCAGTGTCCGGCAAACTGGGCCACCAGATCGGCGAGGTAGCGCTCCTCCACGGTGCGTGTCGTAGCGAGAACGCCAATTCTGCGATTTCGGCTGAGCGACGCTGCCGGCTTTACCGCGGGGACCACCCCAACGAAGGGAATGGAGAACCGTGATCGCAGGTCCGCGAGAGCGACAACCGAGGCGGTATTGCACGCCACCAGCACCGCGCACGGGGATTCGCGGTCGATGATGCGGCGCACGAGGCTTGCAACTCGATCGCGCAGCAGATCAGGATCGGTCGCGCCGTAGGGAAAGTTGGCGTGATCCGCAACATAGACAAACGGGGTATCGGGCAGAAGGGCCATGGCGGATGGAAGATAGGTCAGACCGCCGATTCCGGAGTCAAAGACCGCAACGGGACGATTACGCATCGCCAAAGAGCTTGCGGAGATCGGTACGCGCCTTGTCTTCTCGCGCCGGTGTGCCGGAAGATTCGCCGGTGTCGGCGGGAGCACCCGGCTTCAGGGAGAAATGGTCGCAGAAGTTGGCGCGGTCTTTTTCGCGCACCGGCTCAGAAATGGTTTCGCGGCATTCCCAGTGCGCCGAGGGATCGTAGAATCGGCAATTGAGACAGACGTGCAGCTCCTTGCCGCACGCCTCGCATTCGGTATTGCGGTAGACCCGGGTCCGGTCGTCAAGCTGGTGTCGGCACGCATGACAGTACGACATGGGTGAATCGTATACCGAAACCCGCGACCGGGCAAGTCGCGGGAGGCCATGCCGGTGGTTCCGGTAGCCGACGATCTCTCTGTTTGCTACACTGGAAGTCCGATGAATATCGCCCCGTGTCAAACGCCCGACTGTACCCGCTTCGCGTTCTGCGGCACCGAACACTGTCTCGATCATCACGCAGACCCCGACGCAGCGCATCGTTCAGCGGTGGACCTGCTGCGCGAATCGCCGATGGTGAGCGACCGCGCATTTGACGGCCTGGTGCTGACCGACGCCGATCTTTCCAATCGCGTGTTTCTGCGCTGCTCGTTTCGGCACGCAACGCTCGATCGGGTTTCATTTGCGGGAAGCGTTGTTGATCTCTGCCTCTTCGACTTCTCCACGCTCACGGAGACGAGCTTCCGGGGAGCCGACGTTCGCCGTTCGGTGTTTGGCGGAGCCACGATTACCACGTGCACCTTCGACGGTGCCGAACTGGTTGACTGCAACTTCAACGGAGCCCATTGCCGGGGCACCACCTTCAACGACAGCGACCTTCGCGGGAGCCGCTTCATTGCGGCGACTCTTCACACCGTGGAAATGCGCAACTGCAACCTCAAAGAGGCGCACTTCGGCAATGCGGTGCGGGCGGGGTGCGACTTCAAGTACTCGAATCCGGAAGAGGCGTACATGCGCCTCCCCGGACGGCGCGTATAACCAGTTCTCAGCGGGGTTCCGGGAGGAAGGATGATTCTTCACGTTCATCACGTTCGGACAACCGATACCAACGCGTACTGCATCGGTCCCGAGGGTCCCGGCGATGCACTCCTCATCGATCCGGGCAGTATCGATACCACCCTCTTGCGTCACATCGAGGACAGCCACTATCGGCTTGCCGCCATTCTTGTAACGCGCCCAAACGACTTCCATGTCTCAGGAATTCAGACGATCAAACGCATCTACGACGCCGAGATCATCGCTCCCTGCCGCTCGCTGTTCAACCATCCCTGCCGCTTTGTCCAGGACGGTGATCGGGTTCAGGTGGGCGAGTTTCCCGTTCGGGTTCTGGGGATGCCCAAGCACGCGCGGGACTCCGTAGTCTACGAGATTGGCGGCATGCTCTTCACCGGCGATCTGCTGACCGCGGGTATGGTTGATGTCTCGGCGACCCCGTACGGGCGCGCGCTGCTGGCAGAAACCATTCGCAGCGAACTCTTCATCTACCCCGACCAGACGCCGATCTTCTCGACCTTTGGTCCACCCACGACGGTGGGCGTTGAGGTCGCATTCAACCCCGACTGCGCCCCGGCACCGTAACCGCTCGAACTGCCGACAGCGCCGTGCGAAAATCCGGCGGGATCGGGGCGGTGAAGGTGCGCGACACCGCTTCGCCGGGCAACACCAGCGCCAGCGAGAGCGCATGGAGACAGAGCGGAGCGTCGGGAACGAGCGCGTCGCGCCGGGCGTAGACTGGATCCCCCACGATTGGGGTGCCGAGATGGGCCATATGAACCCGCAGCTGGTGAGTGCGCCCGGTGCGGGGGGCAAGCAGCATGAGCGTGTAGCCGGCAATCGGGCGCAGCGTCCGATAGTCGGTGAGCGCGGGCTTGCCGCCGCGTTCCACCACGGTGAAGCGCTGGCGATGAACCCGGTGACGGCCAATCGCCCCGTCGATGAGACCATGGGCCGGACGCGGTGACCCCTTCACCAGCGCCACGTACCGTTTCTGCACGGTGCGGGCGGCAAACTGTGCCGTCAGCGCTTCCTTGGCGCTGGTGTGCTTGGCGCAGATCACTACCCCGGAGGTATCACGATCGAGCCGATGCACCACCCCCGGGCGGATTGTGTCATCGTCCTCGTCGAGTTCGTCCACGTGATGCAGCAGCGCGTTCACCAGCGTCCCACTCTGGTGCCCCGCCCCCGGATGAACCACCATTCCGCGCGGCTTGTTGATCACCACCACGTCGCGATTTTCAAAAATCACCACCAACGGTATCGCCTCCGGTTGGAGATGAGAGGGCTCTTCGGCGGCGAGTTCCACCTCAACCACGTCGTGGTATCGCACGGTACGCGAGAGTTTCGCGGGTTGTCCGTTCACGATGAGACAAACACAGCGCTTCTGCAGCTGGTTCCGGGTGATGAGTCCCAGTTGATCGGTGAGGAAGCGGTCGGCGCGGCCCGTCCAGTCTGCCTGATCAACCCGGGCGGTGAGTCTCTGCACGGGCAGGGAAACCTCACCCGAATGGTCGATGCTCATGCTCAGCGGTTCTCACGAGACTCGCGTCGTCCCAGCAGGTGATCCACCACGGCGATGGTGACCGACAGCCCCGCGGCGCCGATCAGGATTCCCACCCGCTCGCCGTCGGTCAGACCGGGAGCCCCCGGCGATGCAAAGAACCAGGGCGCGTAGTCGCCGTCCAAGCGACCGGCCTGAATGCTTCGAAACCCGAAGCGACCCACGTCGTAGAGAAGCGTAGTGGCCAGAAGTGAAATGGGAAAGACCCCAAAGGCGATGATCTCTCCCCGCCGAAGATTCAGGGCCCAGCGGGGAAACTCGTCCGGTGAGTAGGGTTCCGGCACGGCGGTGTCGGCAAAGAGTACCCCGCCCATCGCAACAATCAGCACCACCGCAACCAAGCGTCGTGCCGCGTTCACAATCGCTCCCCGAAGAGTACCGTTCCCAGGCGCAACAGGGTCGCCCCCTCTTCCACGGCGATTTCGTAGTCATTACTCATTCCCATCGATCGGACATCCATGCCCAGACCGGGAACTGTTGCGTTGAGGTCGGTGAACCACTGCATCAGCGTGCGGAAGGTGCGGCGAATGGGATCCTCATCGCTGGTGTAGGGCGCCATGGTCATGAGCCCGCGCAGAGAGAGGCCGGGCAGTTCCACGATTTCTTGCGCCGCATCGCGAAGCGCCCCAAAGCTGGTGAATCCGTACTTGGCTTCTTCGCCGGAGGTATTCACCTCCAGAAGCACGCCGAGGTTTTGGTTAATCCCGTCGCGCGCCTTCGACAGGGCACGGGCGAGCTTGACCGAGTCAACCGACTGAACCGCGGAAAACAGGGAGGCGGCGTCTCGGGCCTTGTTGCTTTGCAGGTGGCCGATCATCTGCAGGTCGACGCCGGGAAACCGTCTCTCGAGCTGCTCGCGATCTCCGTATTTCTCGAACGCCTCGTGGACGCGGTTTTCTCCAAAACAGCGCAGCCCCGCCTCCCACGCGGCCACCACCGTATCCAATGGCTGCGTCTTGGTCACCGCCATGAGCTGGATCTCGTCGGCATCACGGCCGGCGCGGGCCGCCGCGTCTTCGATCCGCGAGCGCACTTCGGAGAGTCGAACGACGATACTGTACTCCACTCGGATATCATACCAGAGGAGTTCACCGCGGACAATCGATTCCATCGATTGACGAGGGAAGCCGCATCTCGCTACTTTATAGGTTCAGCAGAGTGCAGCAGAAACAGGAGTACCAAAACGATGAGTGAACTATTGTGGTCCCAGCGGCAGAAGTCAACGTGGCGGACCAAGGTCGGCCTTGCAGAGATGCTCAAGGGCGGCGTCATCATGGACGTGGTAGATGAAGAGCAGGCCAGAATCGCCGCCGACGCGGGCGCGCAGGCCGTTATGGCGCTGGAGCGCGTTCCGGCGGATATTCGAGCGGCCGGCGGTGTTGCCCGCATGTCTGATCCAAAGATGATCGAGAGCATCCAGAAGGCGGTAACCATTCCGGTGATGGCAAAGTGTCGAATTGGTCACTTCGTCGAAGCGCAGATTCTCCAGGCGCTCGGTGTAGACTTCATCGACGAGAGCGAAGTCCTCACCCCCGCTGATGATCGCTTTCACGTGGATAAGCACGACTTTCGCGTTCCCTTTGTCTGCGGCTGCCGAGACCTCGGTGAAGCACTGCGCCGAATTGGTGAAGGCGCCGCCATGATCCGCACCAAGGGTGAGGCGGGAACCGGAGACGTCGTTGAGGCGGTACGCCACCTGCGGACGGTGCACGATGCGATCCGCCGGCTGCAGTCCCTGCCCAAAGAAGAGCTCATGACCGAGGCAAAAGAGCTCGGCGCCCCGTACGACCTGGTGGTTGAGGTGGCGCAGACCGGCAAGCTTCCGGTGCCCAACTTTTCCGCCGGAGGTGTTGCAACGCCTGCCGACGCCGCGTTGATGGTGCAGCTTGGAGCGGAGGCGGTGTTTGTGGGTTCGGGCATCTTCAAGTCCGACGATCCAGCGAAGCGCGCTCGGGCGGTTGTTGATGCCGTTGCTTATTACAACGATCCCGACAAACTCGCGAAGATTTCCTACGACCTCGGCGCACCCATGTCGGGAATCAGCACCGCAGCCATGCACGACCAGGATCGCATCGCCGTACGCGGCTGGTAAGATCCCGTGGCGGTCATTGGAGTTCTCGCCTTTCAGGGTGACTTCGCCCGACACGCGGAGGCGGTATCCCGTGTTGGAGCGGAAGCCCTGCTGGTGCGTCGCCCCGAAGAGCTCGATGCGATCGACGGTCTCATCATCCCCGGGGGCGAGAGCACAACCATCGGCATGCTGATGGATCGTTTCGGTCTGATGGAAGCGGTTCACGCCCGCCTTGCGGAGGGGATGGCGCTGTTTGGTACGTGCGCAGGCGCCATTCTGATGGCTCGCGACATTGAGAACAGCACGCAGCCGCGACTTGGGGTGCTGCCGATGACCGTACGGCGGAACGCCTACGGCAGACAGATCGAAAGCTTTGAGGCGAGTATCCGGGTGGACGGTGTTGCGTCGGAACCGTTTGACGTGACCGCGGTTTTCATCCGCGCGCCGCTGATTACCGCCGCAGCACCCGAAGTGACGGTGCTCGCGGCGTTTGAATCGTCTCCGGTAGTCGTACAACACGGTCGCCTTCTCGCGGCCACCTTCCATCCCGAGCTGACCGAGAACTTCGCCATCCACCGCCACTTTGTGGCCATGGCGGTCACCTGACCCAATCGCGACGCGCGCAAACTGCGCTGGTTATCGGTCGCGCTTGAGGTTGTAGGCAACCAGCGAATGCAGGATCTCGACAAATCGACTGGTCGCAGGCCCGGGAGTGGGAAAGAGCTGATCGATACGGTTGGTGCACGCCAGGGCGCGAAGCTCGAGTTTTTGCTGCAGTTCATCGCGGATTCCCAGGGTATCGATCAACGACCGCACGTATTGCACGTCGTGTACCGTCACCGATTCGCTTCCGAACAGCCGGTCGAGGGTTTCGCGCTCGGCCTCGGGCGCCCGGTCAAACAGCATCGCTCGAAGAATGGTCTTCTTGTTCTCGCTGATATCGGACCCTGCGGGTTTGCCGGTGGCCGTACTGTCGCCAAACAGACCGATTTCGTCGTCCTTGATCTGAAAGATCACACCGATCTCTTCACCAAGCAGACCGAGGTCATCGCAGAACCCGTCCGCCGCCCCTGCGGCCATGGCGCCCAGCATCAACGGCAGCGAAAAGGTGTATCTGCCGGTCTTGTACCGGTAGAGGGTGATGATGTCTTCGCTGGGCACCTCATCGATCCGCACCGCGTTGGCCACATCGCTCATCTGGGCAACGCCCACCAGGGCGATCTCACGCGCAAAACAGGAGACAAGTCGCTGAAGGATGTCGGGAGTCACCTCGGCTCGGCACAGCAGATCCGTTGCCAGGAACACCGCGATGTCGCCGGCACAGATTCCCATTGCGTGTCCGAAGTGTTCGGTATTGCCCAGATACCCGCGCCGCCACGCCACCTCGGCATACTGGCGATGCACCGCCGGCTTCCCGCGCCGCTGGTCGTCGCGATCCATGATGTCGTCGTGAATCAGGAGAAACGATTGCGTCAGCTCCATTGCCGCCGCAACGCTCAGAACCGGAGAAGGGTCGCGCCCACTGACCAGTGAGTACCCCAGGTGGACCAGCGCACCGCGGATCATCTTTCCCGGAAGGGTGTACTCCAGCAGCCGCTCGGTGACGTCACTCCCCCAGGCGCCGGCGCGGCAGAGCCGGTCGGCTTCCGCACGGAGAAACTCGCTCACGAACGTGGCGATCTGTTCCCGCTGGGCGCTCAGATATTCATGCATGAACAGCCTCTCTTTGCCGGATCGTCAGCGCATTGCAGGCAGCCTGAGCAAAGATACGCGCGCGCCGCGGCTTTACCTTGCGCCGAAACACCACAAATGGATCACGCCGGATGACCGTGCCCGTCCAGTGGTACATGTCCATCGCCGTCTTCACGGGAATGCGAAACCGCTTCGGCATGAACCGATATCCCTTCGCGGCCTCCCGCTGCCATCCGTCGTAGCGGTCGAGCTGGGCGTGAATGAATCGACGAAACTCGTCGGGATCACCGTGCGCCGCTTCGGGAGTGAGGGACGCGAGGGCGGTCTCGCTGATTGGAAGATAGATGCGACCAAAGCCGTTGTCTTCATCGATGTCGCGAATGAAGTTGATGTACTGCATGGCCCGACCGAGCATTTGTGCCGACGGGAACGCCGCCTCTTCCAGGCCCATAACCCGGGCCATGAAGAGACCAATCACTTCCGCTGATCCGTATATGTAGTGAAGCGATTCTTCCAGCGTGGCGTGAACCCTCTTTGTGAGATCCATCTCCATGGATGAGAGAAACGCTTCCGTCCAGGCCGGATCGAAGGTTGCGCGGCGGGCGAGCTCGATGAAGTCATCGATCACCGGGTCGCCGCTCGCGGTGCCTTCCAGCGCACGGTGGTACGCGTTGCAGAAGGCGGCGAACTCGGCGGGCTGCTGGGGCACCGAGTCCACGAAGTTGTCCGCTTTCCGCACAAACCCGTACAGAACGAATACGTCGCCGCGTACCTCGGGCGGAAAGAACCGCGTCGAATTGAAGTAGGTCTTGCTCCCCGCCCGAAAGAGTCTGGTCTGCTCCGTCATGCGAGTTCCCGCGTCACCGCTTCGGAGATGATCCTGGAGGAGATGAAGGTCATGGGAACGCCAACACCGGGATGCGTGTACTGCCCCGAGTAGAACAGCCGGTCCACCTTCTTGCTGCGATGCGACGGCCGAAAGACCGCGGTCTGACCCAGGGTATGGGAGAGACCGAGGGCGCTGCCTGCGAAGGCGTTGTAATCGGCGCTGAAGTCGCGGTGCGAATAGATGCGGCTTACCACGATGCTCTCACGCACGCTCTCGCCGATCAGCTGCTCGAAGTGGCTGAGAACCCGCTCGTAGTACTCCGCCCGGATCTCATCGGTGTCGTCGAGGCCGGCGGCCACGGGAACCAGGAAGAAGAGGTTCTCGTAACCGGACGGCGCGACGGTTGGATCGTCAAACGACGCGCAGCTGATGTAATAGGAAAAGGTCTCCGGCCAGCGGGGACGGTCGAAGATATCGGCAAAGTGGTCATCCCACGGATCGGTGAAGTAGAGGTTGTGGTGCACCAGCTGCGGCAGCTTGCGGTTCAGCCCCAGGTAGACGATGAACATCGTTGGCGCCAGCACCCTGCCATTCCAGTACTTTGCCGAGTAGGTTCGGTGTTCGGGTTGCAGCAGGTTCATCTCGGCCCACGGGTAGTCGGCGTTCACCAGTACGGCATCGGAGCGGACGGAGTCGCCTCGTGAGCGTACCCCTACCGCCCTGCCGTCTTCCACCAGGATCTGGTCGACCGGAGCGTTGAGCTCGACGGTCACACCGAGTTCGGTGAGCAACGTGCTGAGTCCTCCCACCAGCGAGGTCATGCCGCCGTGCGGGAAGTACACGCCGAGGTTGAGGTCAACGTGCGACATGATGGAATAGAGCGCGGGGGCGTTCTTGGGACTGCTTCCCAGAAAGACCATGGCGTACTCCAGGATCTGCTTGGCACGACGATCCTTGAAGTACCGTTCCACGAAATTATCCAGCTTTGAGAACACGTTGAGCTTGAGCCCCTCGGTCATCAGCCGGCGATTCAAAAACTGAAAGACATTGCGGTACTCTTTGTAGAGGAACTCCCCCATCGCCACGTTGTACTTGTACTCCGCCTGTGCGAGATAGCGCCTGAGTTTCTCCGCCCCGCCGGGCTCGAGCTGGTCGAAGACCCGCTCCACCGCGGCCCGGTCGGCACTGATGTCCACCTTCTCTTCGGGAGAAAAAAAGACCCGGTAGTAGGGATCAAGACGGTAGATGTCGTAGTAGCTGCTTCGCTCAACGCCAAACGACCGAAAAAACTCCTCAAACACCTCCGGCATGAGGTACCACGAGGGCCCCATGTCAAACGTAAAGCCGTCGGTCTTCCATACCCGCGCCCTGCCGCCCACCTGGTCGTTCTTCTCCAGAAGCGTGACGTCCCACCCCTGATGAGCGAGATGCGCTGCCGCACTGAGCCCGCCGAAGCCTCCGCCAACCACAATGATCCGTTTTTTCATCGTGCCGTAATCATACTATCGCCGGTACCGGAGTTCAAGCAAAACTCTCTCGCGAAGGCACCGTTGTCACGCACCATGATCGCGCGGTATAGTAATGGGAAAGACAAAACACAATGAAAGAGGTATTCATGAAGCGCCTGATCGGCCTTTTGGCCATTGGATTGATTGTTGTTGGTACCGTCGCCGCAGGGGGCTCCCGACAGCGCACGGAAGAAACCGAACCAACGATCGTGATTGAAGACAACATGGTGGTTGAGTTGCACTACGAGGGCACCCTCGATGATGGCTCCGTGTTCGACAGCTCGGAAGGCCGCGAACCGCTGGAGTTCATCTACGGCATGGGCATGCTGATTCCCGGACTTGAGCGGGAGATGGCGGGCATGGCCGTCGGCGAGCGCAGAACGATCCGCGTGGCCGCGGAAGACGCCTACGGCCCCCGCCTTGCCGAAGCGCTGCAGGAGATTCCGAAAGATCAATTCCCCGCCGAGCTTGAACTGGAAGCGGGTATGCAGTTGGTCGCGCAGACCATGCAGGGACCGATACCGGTGACCGTTGCGGAAATTCGCGAAAACAGCGTCATGATCGATTTCAACCATCCCCTGGCAGGTCAGGACCTGACCTTCGATATTGAAATCGTATCGCTTCGGTTGGCTACGGAAGAAGAACTCGCCCCGTTTGCGGGAATGATGCCGTTCGGTCAGTAGTTTTCTCGTTATTTCTGTGATAGAGCCGGTAATTCCGGCTCTTTTTTTTGGTTTTTCCCGCGCTTTTCCAGGCACCCGGCAGATATTTGCCCTCTGGTTTCCATTATTTCAATAATGAGCCTGAGAGATGAGCATCTTTACCCGGAATCATTCGTTTTTCGAGCCATATTCGACAAGATTTCCTTTTCTCAGTCAGACTTTTGTTCAAGGAATGAGGTACTTTTGCCCGATCCGCCGAGTCGGCTCAAATATTCTACCATCTGCGGAACTATTTTTCTTCAATTGATTGACCCCGCTTCCGAAAAGAAGTAGTATGCACCTCATTCAGCGTATGGAGGATTCGGTTATGACCAAAAAATTCGCTGCCGAAGTGATTGTTGACATCATCCAGCAACAGGGTGTGGAGTATATTTTCGGGTATCCCGGTGGAGCCGCGATTCCCATCTTTGACGCGCTTGTCGACTCGCCGGTGAAGCTCATTCTGACGCGCCACGAGCAGGGAGCCGTCCACATGGCCGACGGGTTCGCGCGCGCCACCGGGAAACCCGGCGTCGTCCTCGTGACCTCAGGTCCCGGTGCCACCAATACCATCACCGGGATTCTCACCGCCCAGATGGACTCGGTACCGATGGTGGTTATCTGTGGCCAGCAGACCACCTGGAATCTTGGTCTTGATGCCTTTCAGGAAGCCGATGTTTCCGGAATCTCGTTTCCCGTGGTCAAGCACAGCTATCTGATCAAAAACGCCCAGGATGTTCCGCGCATCATGCGCGAAGCATTTCACCTGTCGCAAACCGGGCGTCCCGGTCCCGTGCTGATTGACGTACCAAAGGATGTGGCCAGCGCGATGATCGAGCCCGACTACGACGGTGAGCTGCACCTCCCCGGCTACAAGGTCCCCACCGACGGTGATCCTTCAGATATTGAGCAGGCGGCGCAGATGCTCAACGCCGCGCGCCGTCCACTGCTGCTCGTTGGGCACGGCGCGGTGATTTCCGGCGCCGAGAAGGCGGTTACCATCCTCGCCGAGAAAATGCAGATTCCGGTGGTAAACACCCTGCTCGGCAAGGGCTGCTTCCCCGAAACCCACCCGCTCAGCCTCGGGATGCTCGGGATGCACGGGACGGCGTACGCCAACATGGCGGTGAAAGACTGCGACCTCATCATGTCGATTGGCTCGCGCTGGGACGATCGCATCGTCGGCAAGATCGACTCGTTCTGCCCCGACGCGGTGAAGATTCACATCGACATCGACCCGGCGGAGTTCAACAAAACCGTACAGATGGACTGCACCATTCTCGGCGATGCCCGCCGGGTTGTCGAGTCGCTCAACGCCATTGTGAAGCGCGGCGATACCAAGGAGTGGCTCAAGCAGGCCGAGAAGTGGCGGCGCCAGTATCCGCTTAAGTACAAGAAGGGCGGTAAGCTCAAGGCCGAGCACGTGCTCGAAGAGATCCAGAACCAGACCATGGGACGGGCTTTTGTTACCACGGACGTGGGGCAGCACCAGATGTGGGCGGCGCAGTACCTGCTGACCGATCACCGATTCCACTGGATCACCTCCGGCGGCGCGGGAACGATGGGTTTCGGCTTTCCCGCCGCCATCGGCGCCCAGTTTGCCCACCCCGAGGCAACCGTGATCGCCATTGTCGGCGACGGCGGCTTTCAGATGACGCAGGCCGAGCTCTCCACCGCGGTCATCAATCGGCTTCCGATCAAGATCGTCGTGATCAACAACAAGTATCTCGGGATGGTGCGGCAGTGGCAGGCGCTGTTCTATGATAATCGCCTCTCCGGCGTAGACATGGAGGGGAACCCCAACTTCGTGAAACTCGCCGAGGCGTACGGAATCAAAGGAATCCGTATCAAGCGAAGCGCCGACGTGAAGCGCCTCATCCAGGCCGCCCTGGAGTACAACGACGGCCCCTGCCTCATTGACGTAGAAGTAGAAAAAGAGGATAACGTCTACCCGATGATTCCGTCGGGCGCTTCGTACGAGCAAATGATCATCGAAGCCCCGAAGGTCAAGCCGGGAATGACGGCACCCAAGCTCGAAAAACCGGTGGGGAGTACGTAACATGTCAACAGCAGCAGGATCAAACGGAAACAGCAGCTATCGCAAACACACCATCAGTCTGATGGTCAACAACAAACCCGGCGTGCTCATCAGGATTGCCCTGGTGTTCGCGCGGCGGGGGTACAACATCGACAGCCTCGTGGTATCTCCGTCGAAGGATCCCAATTTCTCGGTCATGAACATTGTAGCCTCCGGCGATGAAAAAACCCTCGACCAGATCCTGAAGCAGCTGAACAAGCTGGTCGACGTCATTCACGCTTCGGATCGCACCGGAGAGGACATCATCCAGCGAGAGCTGGCGCTGTTCAAGCTGCACAGCGAAGCAGACAGGCGCTCCGACGTCCTGCAACTCGCTCACGCCATGGACTGCGACATCGTCGAGGTCAGCGAGCACGCAACCATCCTTCAGATGACGGGTGACTCCGAGCGGCTTGACAGTGCGCATAAAGTGTTCGAACAATACGGCATTGAAGAGATGATTCGGACCGGAAAGGTGCTGATGGCCCGCGGTCAGGAAATCACCACCTAAGGAGAAGGCCGCATGGCAAAAAATCTGTTCAACAAAGTGTGGGATCTGCACAAGGTAACGACCCTCGAATCGGGTCAGGACCAGCTGTTCATCGGTCTGCACATGGTCCACGAAGTGACCTCACCGCAGGCATTCCAGATGATCCGCGAGCGGGGCCTCACCGTGCTCTACCCCGGGCGAACCTTTGCCACCGTCGATCACATCGTCCCCACCGCCGACCAGCAGCGCCCCTTCACCGATCCTCTCGCCGAAGAGATGATGCAGGCGATCGAGAAGAACACCGCCGAGTTTGGCATCGAGTTCTTTGGCCTGCACACCGACTACCAGGGGATCGTACACATTATCGGACCCGAGCTCGGGATCACGCAGCCGGGGATGACCATTGCCTGTGGAGACTCGCACACCTCAACCCACGGCGCCTTCGGCGCGATTGCCTTTGGCATCGGAACCTCGCAGATTCGCGACGTACTGGCAACGCAGTGCATGGCGATCAGCCGTCCCAAGGTGCGAAAGATCAACGTCACCGGCGCCCTCGCCGAGGGGGTCTACGCAAAGGATATTATCCTGAAGATCATTGCCGATCTGGGCGTCAACGGTGGTATCGGGTACGCGTACGAGTACAACGGTGACACCATCCACAACCTCTCCATGGAGGGACGGATGACCATCTGCAACATGAGCATCGAGGGAGGCGCACGCGTTGGCTACGTCAATCCCGACGAGAAGACCGTTGAGTACCTGCGCGGACGGCAATACGCTCCTTCGGGCGAGGCCTTCGACGAAGCGGTGGAGTTCTGGAACAGCATCGCGTCCGGCCCCGATGCAGAGTACGATGACGTCTTCGAACTCGACGCCACCAGACTCGAGCCCATGGTCACCTGGGGCATTAACCCCGGCCAGGCCATTGGCGTCAGCGCAGCCACCCCCGCCCTCTCCGCGCTCAAGCCGGAGCATCGCGAAGTGGCCGAGAAAGCGTACGCACACATGGACTTCCAGGAAGGAGATCCCATCAAGGGCAAGAAGATCAACGTTGCCTTTCTGGGATCGTGCACCAACGCCCGCATCAGCGATCTGCGAGAGGCTGCCCGCATCATCAAGGGCAAGAAGGTGCACTCCAGCGTCAAAGCCTTCGTGGTACCCGGCTCAAAGCAGGTTGCCAAGCAGGCCGAGGCCGAAGGGCTTCCCGCCATCTATTCCGAGGCGGGATTTCAGTGGCGTGGCGCCGGCTGTTCCATGTGTCTGGCGATGAACCCCGACAAACTCCAGGGCCGGGAGATCTGCGCCAGTTCGTCCAACCGGAACTTCATTGGCCGCCAGGGATCGCCCACCGGACGCACCCTGCTGATGAGCCCCGCCATGGTGGCCGCTGCGGCGGTATCCGGTGAGGTGGTGGACGTACGGGAATTCACGCGCGAGCCGGTAACGGTATAACTCACCCAGGGTACACGCGCACACACGAGGAGAACGCATGGCAGCAACAAACAACACGGCGGTCAAAACCCTGACGGGTACGGCAATCCCCGTCCGCGGCAACGACATCGACACCGACCAGATCATTCCCGCCCGATACATGAAGGTGGTTACCTTCGAAGGACTGGGGCAGTACGCGTTCCGCGACGTCCGTTTTGCCGAGGACGGCTCCCCCAAGCCGCACCCCTTCAACGAAGAGAAATACCACGGCGCATCGATTCTGCTGGTCAACCGCAACTTCGGGTGCGGCTCCTCTCGCGAGCACGCCCCGCAGGCGCTGAACAAGGCGGGGATCAACGCGGTGGTGGGAGAATCCTTTGCCGAGATCTTCGCCGGCAACTGCACCGCCATGGGCATCCCGGCGATTGTCCTCTCTTCGGAAGACACGCTGCAGATCATGGATGCCGTGGAGGCAGACCCAACGATCGAAATCACCATCGATCTTCCAACCACCACGCTCACGGCGGGCTCTCATCGGTATTCGTTTACCCTGCCGCCCGCCTACCTGAACTCTCTGATCGCCGGCACGTGGGACTCTACCTCGGTACTGCTTGATAACCTGAACCAGATTCATGAAACCGCCGGGCGACTCCCGTACGTCAACGGTTTCGCCAAAGGAGCATGAGATGGCGCTTACCAATACCGGACTGAACAGCAAGAGCCGCGCCATGACCGAGGGCATCTCCCGCACCGCCAACCGCGCCATGCTGCGGGCTGTCGGTTTCAAGGATGAGGACTTCACCAAACCCATCGTTGGGCTCGCCATTGCCGACAGCGACGTCTCCCCCTGTAACGTGCATCTCTGGGAGATCGCAAAGGTTTCCCGCGCCCGCCTGATCGAGCAGGGCGCCAAACCGATGATGTTTCACACCTTCGTGGTAACCGACGGTGAGGCGATGGGCCACGAGGGCATGAAGTGCAGCCTCGTGAGTCGCGACACCATTGCCGATGTGATCGAACTCGTCTCACGCGGCCACGCCATGGACGCGATCCTGGGCATCGGCGGCTGCGACAAGACCATCCCCGGCACCGTAATGGGCCTCGCCCGTTACGATGTACCGGGGATCTTTGTGTACGGCGGCACCATCCGCGCAGGCGACCACAATGGAAAGCCGGTGGACATCGTCAGTGCCTTTGAGGCGGTCGGCGCCTTCAGTGCCGGCAGGATCTCAGAAGAAGAGCGCCACGCCATTGAATGTGCGGCGTGCCCCGGCGCCGGCGCGTGCGGAGGCATGTACACGGCAAACACCCTCGCTACCGCGATGGAAGCAATTGGCATGAGCATCACCGGAAGCGCTTCGGTGCCCGCCGATGACGCGGCGCGCAAACAGGTGATGATCGACTCGGCGGACGCCCTCGCAATCTGTATCGAACGCGGTATCACGCCAAAGCAGATCATGACAAAGAAGGCGTTCGAGAACGCGATACGCGTGATCATGGCGGTTGGTGGATCGACCAACGCGGTACTCCACATGCTCGCCCTCGCGCGCGAAGTGGACGTCGACCTCAAAATCGAAGAGTTCAACCGCTTTTCCGACACCACTCCCATTCTCTGCGACATGAAACCCGCCGGCCGCTACGTGATGGAAGACCTCTACAAGGTGGGCGGCGTGCAGATGGTGATGAAGATGCTGCTCGACCGCGGCCTGCTTCACGGCGACGCGCTCACCGTCACCGGCAAGACCCTCGCCGAGAACCTCGCCGATGTGGCGGTAAACCTCGACGGCCAGGACGTCGTGCACCCGTTTGAAAGCCCGGAGAAACCAACCGGTCCCATCGTGATCCTGAAAGGGAACCTCGCCACCGAGGGTGCGGTGCTCAAGACCTGTGGCCTCAAGACCGACTTCGTTCACTCAGGCCCTGCCCGGGTCTACGAACACGAAGAAGAGGCGCTCGACGCCATCCTCAACGACGGAGTGAAGAAAGGGGATGTGGTGGTCATCCGCTACGAGGGGCCGAAGGGAGGTCCCGGCATGCGCGAGATGCTCTCCCCCACCTCGGCCATCGCCGGCGCCGGCCTCATCAAGGACGTTGCCCTCATCACCGACGGCCGCTTCTCCGGCGGCAGCCACGGCATGGTGGTGGGCCACGTGGCACCCGAAGCGGCCGTGGGAGGCACCATCGCCCTGATTCAGGAGGGCGACATCGTCACCATTGACAGCAAGGCCAAACTGATCCACGTCGATCTCGACGACGCCGAGCTTGAGCGTCGCCGGGACCAATGGAAGCCGCCCCAACCCCGTTACACCCGGGGAGTTCTGGCGAAGTTCGCCAAACTGGTATCGTCGGCGAGCGAGGGAGCAATCACCGGATAGTGGATTCCGCGACGCGGAGCGCGGAGCCGAAGCATCTGGACCAGAAAAAGCCCGCCGAAACGGCGGGCTTTTCTATTTTGGGCGATATTGGAGTTGAACCAACGACCTCTTGCATGTCAA
>SLTF01000135.1 GCA_007130025.1 Spirochaetales bacterium
CCGTCTTCAGGACCGATTACCGTCATCCCACGGTCCTTCAGATACTGAAGAGTGGCCTGGGCGTTGTTGATGGTCATCTGGTTATGCTGATTTGCCACCTCCTGCGCGACGCGCTGAATCTCCACCCGTTCGCGTTCGCTGAAGGACTGCCACTGTCGTTCGTTGACGAGGATCGGAACGGAGCCCTGGATATGCCCGGTCAGCATGAGGTATTTCTGGCTCTCGTACATCTGGGCGTTCCGTATCGTCTCGATCGGGTTCTCCTGCCCAAGTACCGTACCGGTAACCAACGCTGTGGGAAGATCAGCGAAGTCGATCGGAGTGGGAATCCCGCCGAGACCGCGCACGGCAGTGATGAACACCGGGAACGGGATTGCCCGAATGTTCTGACCGGCAAGGTCCGACGGCTGATACACCGGTCGATCTCTCGTGGTGAGGTGCCGCGGGTTGCCGAGCGCTCCAATCGCAATAATGCGTAGCCCCTGTTCCTCAATCAGTCGATTGTTCAGTCGCTGCATGATCGGCGACGAATCGAGATCCAGGACCCGCACCAGATCCTCTTCGGATTCCACCACGTAGGGAATGTTGAACACTCCGAACTCCGGAATCAGCGACGAGAGCGACGCCCACGTATTGTGATGAAACGCAACGGCGCCCGACGCCGCCATCTCAAGTTGTTCCTGCAGCCCACCGAGCTGCGAATCCGGATACACTTCCACGGTCACTCGTCCGTCGGTAACCTGCGAAACCGCCTCCGAGAATGCAGAAGCTTGTTGTCCCATGATGCTACCCGCAGTGTTCATGTGCGCGTAGCGAACCGTCACCGGACGAGCCGTCTCTTCGCCTCGTTGGGGGGTGCCACCGGCCCAGACCACCGATGCACACACCACTCCGAGCGTCACAATACTCAACCAGAATCGATGTTTCATACCAATCTCCTTTTGTCGCCCGACTGCTGCCTACGATTGCAGCGGAACCATGCCACCGCTCGTATATCGGACATCAAACGTTTGACGTATCTTCTTTATAAACCCGCTTTCCGCCGTTGTCAAGTGGCCGATTGTGTGATGGACTCGTGGCACGGTTGGCGTTGACAGACTGGAATTCTATAGGTAATATGTCTCACGTCTTATGTTTGATGAACTTGTGAGAAGGAGACCGGCATGAAGCAGACCGTTGCCGCAATATACACGTCGCAGGCCCTCGTGATCCCCGTGTCAGACGCGTTCCCGGAACTCGTCCCTGGTGTTCGTCTGGTGAATATCGCTGACGACAGTCTGATTCAAGACGTTATCGCGGCAAACGAGGTGCCCCCGGCGGTAGAGCGACGGCTGTTGCGGTATTTCATGGCATGTGAGGACCTCGGCGCAGATCTCATTCTGAACACCTGTTCGTCGATCGGTGAGGCTTCGATGCGGATTGCGCGGTATATCAACCTCCCCATCATGAACATCGACGACGCAATGGCCGGCGCCGTGGTGCAGGAAGTCGGCACGGTAGCCGTGCTGGCAACCCTTCCGAGCACGCTCGGTCCGACTGTCCGGCTCATCCGTCAGCACGCTGAGTCCGCTGGAGTCACCATCGAGATCGTCGAGGGACTGGCTCCGGGGGCCTTCGAAGCGCTCATCTCCGGTGACGCGGCGAAACACGATCAAATCCTTCTGGAGACCGCGTGTCGGATAGCAAGAAACGCCGAAGCGGTGGTTCTCGCTCAGGGCTCCATGGCGCGAATGCACGCAGTACTCGAGTCCAACGCCGGCGTGAAGGTGTTCTCAAGCATCCGCTCGGGGCTTGCCAGCGTGCACGCCAGATTGACCGAGTCATCAGCGCGCGTTCCGAACGTTTAGTTCGACCACCAGTGGGGCTCGTTCGAGTCCCAGGTTACACGTGATATGCGCGTTTCCACGCTTCGATGTGCTCCTGTTCGGACACCTCCGCCAGGGAGATATCCCGCTGGATGATGGCCTCCAGGATCCGTCCATGGGTATAAGCGCCCTGTCGAGCGCTGATGGTGGGCGCGAACAGCGCTATAATGAAGTTGTAGATGTTCTCAACCAAGCGGTTTCCGGCGATTTTTGCCATTACGTGATGAAATGCCACATCCAACTCGTTCAGTCTCTCATCGTCGCACAGGGGATCGTCCGCCGCCGCCATAAGCCGATCATTCGCCGCCTGAAGCTCATTGATCTGTTCCGAGTTTGCGTGACGAATAATGAGTCGAATGACATCAATCTCGATCATCTGCCGCAGCTCAATCAACTCGTCGGGATTGGTGTTGTGCACCAGGAGACTGAAGACCAGGGGGTCGAAGATACGCGGGTTTGCCGACGTGGCCACGTACGTTCCATCCCCGCGGCGGATTTCCACGACACCGAACGCGGACAATACCTTCATCGCCTCTCGAATCGGGCCACGGCTGACCCCCATGCTCGCCGCGAGAACGCCTTCGCTCGGAATGGGGTCTCCAGGGGTCAGCTTCTTCTCAATCAACAGCGTCTTGATTTTTTCGATAACCCTGTCGACCGACGATGTGGGTTCCTTCTCGACGGCAAATAGGTCGTCAGTTGTTTCGCGTACCTTGGGCATATGCGCGTCCCTTTTTCTGGAGGTGCTGCTAAATAGATTATACCTTAGATGTATGATGTTGAGAAGCAGAATTCCGTGGTCTCGCCTATTCCGGCAGACCCGCGATGGCTGATCGGAGAAGGTCAATCGCCTGACGTGCGTCCCGTTCCTGAATGAGCATGGATTGCTCGAGAGAATCGCCGAAATCGGTCCACTGCTCGAGGATGACACTAGTCTTCTCGGGAAGTCGAACCACCTGGGTAAGGAATCCCGGGATGTCGAGCCTGCCGCCCTGACCCGGAACCGCGCCAACCACCTCAAACCCCATGCCGCTGGGACGACGCCGGGAGGCGAAGTCCTTGACATGCACGCAGCGGGTAAGCGGCAGAAGCGCTTCGATCACCTCACGTATCCCTTCTCCCCGACCAAGGGAATTCACCGCGTCGAGACAGACTGCCACAAACGGCGATTCCAACTCCTGAACCATCGTTGCCAGGTCGCGGCAGGAGTAGTCCTCATGGTTTTCCACGGCGAGAACGATCCGATTCGACTCGAAGAACGGGGCGACCTCAGCGATTGCACTTCGTTCCTGACGGAGGCCGGCCGACGCTCCGGGGAAAATGGTGCGAACAAGAGACGCCTTGAGTCGAACCGCAATGCTCGCGTACTGCCGCAGATGAGTCGCGTCACACCCAACGGTCCCGATCTCCAACTCGCGCCCCCGTTCGGCGGCATAACTCGCAATGTCATCCAGCTCGGTAGACGAGAGCTCATGAAGAGCGGGACGGAAGCAGATCTGAACTACCGGCACGTCCAGCTCCACCGCCCGGTCGATCAACTGCATGGCGTCCATCGGTATGCGCGGCCGCGGAGCGTCCGGGTCACTGAAACCGTATGCTCCCGTTGCCCATCCGTAGGTATACGAACCGATGCCTAGTTTCATGTTTGTTCCTTCACCACTATCATGAATCGACCGAACAAGCGGTACCGTGACTCGTGGGCCGCCCATTCGACCGACGGGGGAGTATAACTCGCGATAGGACTCGCAACAACCCGGTGTCAGTTCACCTCAACGACAATCTTCGTCACCTCGTTGGGTGTTTCCGCCCACGTACGCAGCGCCTTGTCGATGTCGTCGATGGGGAACCGATGGGTGATGACTTCGTCCACCCTGATCGTACCACTGCGAATGGCCTGGGCAACGTCGTGGAAGTCTTCCATGGTGGCGTTTCGCGACCCGCGGATGTCGAGCTCCTTCATAACGAACAGCTTGGTGGTGAAGGGAACGTCCTCAGCCGCATACCCGATGTACACAACACGCCCGCCGAAGGCGACCACCCTCACCGCGTCCTGATAGGTTCTGACGGTGCCGACCGCTTCGATGACCACATCAGGGCCGTCACCGTTGGTCAGTCGGTGCACTTCGTCGGTGAGCGAACGATTGTTCACGTTCAGTGGTACCGTTGCACCGAGGTTCAAGGCGGTCGCAAGCTTCGCATCGCTGAGATCGGCAACGATCGTTTTCGCACCACGCGCGACGCAGCCGGCAACAACGCCAAGGCCGATCATTCCCGCCCCGATGATCAGTACGGTGTCTTCTTGTCTGACCTCAGCTCGACGCACTGCATGGAACCCGACGCTGAGCGGTTCGATACACGCCGCCTGATCGATCGAGAGATCCGGCACGGGCACGATTCGATCCCCTGATATCGCGAAGCGCTCGCACCCTGCACCGTCGCGCTGATTTCCCAACGTCTGATTCTCTCTGCAGGCGTTTGGACGGTTCGCCCGGCACGACGGGCACTTCCCGCAGACCGTGTATGGATTGACGGTGACCACGGTTCCCGGTGGGTACACCGTACCGCGGATTTCGGCATCCTGCTCCAGTACAGCCCCTATCTCGTGGCCGATCACCCGGGGATAGGTGACGATCGGATTGGTTCCAAGGTAGGTCTTCAGGTCAGTACCGCACAGACCGATTCGACGGATCGCGATTATCGTCTCTCCAGGCTGGGGCACCGCGTCCGGGATTTCAGCCGGTTCTGCGAGTCTCGGTCTGACAATTCTGCACGCTTTCATGAGATCGACTCCTTTACCGGGTGTTCCTCGCTGAGATTCGGATGGGCTCGCGAAGGAGCGTTGAATCGGGCGGTTACTTCACCCCTCCGACCGTGAGCCCCTGGACCAGGTGGCGGTAAATGATCGCGCTGAAGAGAAACATCGGCAGCATAATTATCGTGCCGATTGTCGCCATATCCATCCAGTAGAGCTTGTCTTCGATGATCGTTTCCATGACAACGATGGGTAAG
>SLTF01000219.1 GCA_007130025.1 Spirochaetales bacterium
ACGATTGCCCACGCCAGCAGAACGCCTCCCGGCCACAGGAGTACCACTGCCGGAGGTGCGTACTTGCCCACGACGACCATTCCGGCGATCACCGCCAGCTGTGCTGCGGCAAGTCGTTGAATCACCGGTACCGAACGGAAAAACGGCGCAACGAGGAGCGACACCCCGAACACGATGAGTTGCGGCCGCACCGGTGGCAGGTAGTAGGTTCCCGCCCGCCGAAAAAGCAGCGTCGCAAGATGACGCGGCAAGCCGAAAACTCGCTGGATCGGCGTTGCGGCCACCCCCACCTCCGCACCGAACGCGGCGTAGTGCACCAGGAAGTCCGGGTCCATCCAAAGACTGAGAGCCACCAGGGTTCCGGCTGCCCCGCCCATGCAGACCGCTGCCGCGGCAGTACGACTCAGGCGCCGTCGCCACGGGACCGGTTCCGTCGCGAGCAGCGCCAGCGTTACAATCCCCACCAGAAACGCGTTGGGATGAATTCCTGCCGCCAGCCCAACCACGCAGCCACGGAACACCGCGCCTCGCAGGGGGCTTGTGCCCGGTTTGTCACCCCGGTGGTGCGGAACGTGTAACGACTGCCACAACACCCACGCGAGCAAGCTCAATAACAGCGCTTCCTGTCGGGCGAGATGCGCCGTGTAGATGAACTGAATCTCCACCGCAAGCAGCAGTGAGGGAATCGCGAACAACCACGCCGGAGTTCGCCCGGCAGGTGCTATCGCGCGGCCGGCGCCGACCAGAAACGCAAGAGACGACATTCCGGCGAGCAGCGAAAGAAGGCGCACGCTGTAATGGTCAAACGCGATCGCAACAAACGGCATGTGCACCAGATGAAAAATCGTTTTCAGCGCGTGAGGATGACGCGGGGTAAGACGGAAGAAATCTTCGGTTGCCGCGATGCTCCGTTCGTGGAGCATCGCGCGGGTCAGCGACGCAAGCCACACCTCGTCGGAGTGAACGAAGGGAAACCACTCCAGCGACCAGAGGTGAAATACCAGATACAAAAAAAGGCCCCCGGCAAACAGAAGCCGGGGACCACGAAGTGAAAAAAACGGAGTCTTAGTTTGCAGCGACAACCGGAAAGCCCTGGTTCTTCCAGCCGACCGGCATGGTTCCCGGCGTTCCCATTCCGCTGTTGAGGCTGAATGCGTCGTAGCCCATGAGGCGCAGCATCGCAACGGTCTGACCACAGCCCTGACCGGTATAACAGTAGAGTATCAGGCGCTTTTCCGACGGAATCGATGCGATATTGTCGGGAAAGGTTTCGTCGTACGGCATGCTCACCGAGCCGGGGATATGGGCCTCGGCAAAGTCGGCGGGACGACGCTGACAGATGAAGAGTACGTCCGGATCGTTGGCGTCGAAAATCGCCTTGGCTGCGTCCACCGCGACGATGTTGTTGGCAAACGGCGTGCCGTTTCGCGTTGCCATCTCCTGGAAGTAGTCCACAATCGCCGAGTTCAAGGCCGCGGGAATCTCGTTGACCACACCGGTGTCGATCGGCGTAGCGGTGGTCGAGGTGACCTCAGCAATTCGGTCGTGTCGTGAGAGCGCACGGTTCCAACCAAGGTTGATGGTGCGGGCATCGATTCCGGCAAGGTGCAACAACGGCACGTACTGACCACAGGTCTGGCCGGTGTAGCAGTAGGTATACACGGTACGATCGGTCGGAAGATGCTTGATCATCTCGTAGATGGCGGGAGTTCCCCACGGGATATTGACGGCGCCACGAAGGTGCCCCTGGTTGTAATCATCCGCGCGGCGGATATCTACCAGATAGAGTTCCTCGCCGGCGAGAAGCCGATCCATGATGTCGTTGGGCTGAACGATGTGTTTGTTCCCCGGCACGTTGACCAGGTAGTCCATTGCCATCTGGGCAATGTTCACCTGCGGAGCAGCCTGGGCCGCCGGCGCGGCGGCAGCAGGCGCCGATGCGCTTCCGCCGTTTCCGCATCCCAAAAGTGCCAACGCCGCGACCAGCACGATAAGCACGATTACTGTACGTTTCATTGCATATCTCCTTTTCTTTCCGGCCGCACTCCGCGGTCCGGTACAATCCATAGCCAGTGTCGACGCCGCTCTATGAGGCATCAGCCGCCCGCACCCGCCCGCTCGGTTGTTCTGGGACAAAAATCGGGTTCATCGGGTTGGCGCTCCATTCGACCCACGCACCGTCATAGATGCGCATTCCCCGGTACCCGGCGTTATACATGGCCAGGAAGGCCTGTGCGGACCGGATGGACGTCGCGCAGTAGAGAATCGCCTGTTTGTCGTAGTCCAATCCCGCTCCGGCGTGGCGGATGTATATGTGCCGTGCCGGTCGGAACATTCCATCTCGGAAAAGGTTTCCGATGAAGTCCAGGTGTATCGCGCCGGGAATGGAACCTTCGGCGAACTCGTCAGGGCTCCGGTTGTCGACCAGAACCACCCCGGGATCGGGCTCGTTCACCCAGCGCCGCACGTCGGTTGCGCTGATCAGCATGGTCTGGTCGGCGGGTTGGGCACGAAAGGTCGCAGCCGTTACCGCCGGCGCTGTGCTGCTCACCGCGGCTCCGGCGGCGCGCAGTGCGTTATAACCACCGGAGACAACCTTCACGTCGTGGTGACCGTACACCTTCAGGGTCCACCAGAGCCGAGCCGCGTCCATGCTGTTGTTGTCGTCATAGGCGATTACCAATGTCTGGTTGGAAATCCCGCGACGGCCGAGGTTCCGCTCGATCTGCTCAGGAGGTGCGAGCAAGGCCGGAAAGGGAGTGTTCACCACGATGTCTGCCCGAGAGACGCTCACGGCGCCTTCGATGTGCTCGCGGTTGTACTCCACCCCGGGCCGCACGTCCACCAGAACTGCGTTCGCGTTGCTCTGAAGAAGCTCAAGCGCCTGCGCTGCGGTGATAATCTCGGTATCTCGATCGCCCGGCCGGGGGGCCCCACAGCCCGTTGCCAGTACCAGCGCGAGCAAAAGAACCATCAGAAGAGCCGTCCGACCGTATGACGATCGGGTCGAAAACAGAAGGCTACGCATCGCTATATCACCACCTCAATCGGGTTTTCTACCAGAGTATTCAGCATCTCCATGACGCTGCGCTTGTCGCACTTACTGCTGATTTCGACGACCTCGCCGACTTTGGTGTAGAAGGCGGTCATTGGCTCGACGTCGCACGCAAGACGATCGCAGAGCGATTTTCCTTTATACTGGTCGATGACGTTGAGCTTCACCTGTCCGCGGTACGCTTCTTCCACTTCGCGCATCATGGGAAGCAGCTCCCGACTCGGGGCGTCGATCGCCGAATAGACGTAGATCAGTCCGATCTTCTCTTTCTGCAGGATCTGATTGCGAAACACCTCGGTCTCGGCGATGAATTTCTCCGCCTCGACACCGGCGATTGCGCCGTCACCCACGGCGGTTGCGACCTGTTTCAGTTCCTTCTCGCGCACGTCGCCGCAGGCGAATACACCGGGAATACCGGTCTCCATGCGCTCGTTGGTGATGACGTAGTTGCGCTTGGACATGTTGAGTTTCCCGACAAAGATTTCCGTGTTGGGTTCATAGCCAATAAACTCAAAACAGGTATCAACCGGAATCGGCTTCTTCTCCCCGGTCTTCAGGTCCTTGAGCACAACCCGCTCCAGGCGCTCCTCACCTTCAAACGCGTCTACCATCGAGTTCCAGACGAAGGTCATTTTGGGGTTGGCGAGTGCCTGATCTCGCGCGATTTCGTTGCAGTCCATTTTGCCTTCGTCGTGAATGACGGAGACAATGATTTCTTTCGCAAACTTGGAGAGGAACATCCCCTCCTCGATCGCCGCATCACCCGAGCCGATGACCATCACGGTCTTGTCGGTGTTGGCGGCTGCGTCACAGGTGGCACAGAAGGAGATTCCCTTGTCGAAGAGAAATCGCTCTTCGTCGGTGGCGCGGGTGATCCGCGGGCGACCGCCGGCTGCGACAATGACCGCCTTTGCCTCGTAGATGGTGCGGAAGGTCTCGACCTTCTTCACCTCGCCCTCAAGCTCCACGTTCTTAACGTCGGTCAGCTTGATCTTGACGCCAAACTTCTTCGCCTGTTTGTGGAAGAGCTCCATCAGCTGAAGGCCGCCGGTGCCGTCCGGAAAGCCCGGATAGTTTTCAATTTCGTTGGTATAGGTCGCGAGCCCTCCGATGAGCGACTTCTCGATCAGCAGAGTTTTCAGACGCGCTCGCCCACAATAGATTGCGGCAGTCAGGCCCGAAGGGCCTCCGCCCACAATGACGACATCGTATTGTTCAACCGTTTTTTCGCGCATGGGTGCAATTCCTTGAGCTACATGAATACTTTCACCAGCAGCTTGCTGCCGATGATTGCGCCGGCGAAGATGAAGACCGCAAACACCCACCCCGACAGGGAAAATGCGCCAATCGCGGAGTAGAGCGCCCCGATATTGCACCCAAAACCGATGCGTGCGCCGTATCCCATCAGGAGTCCGCCGAGGACGGCGGCCACAACCTGTTTCTTGGTCTTGATCTTTTTGATCTTGAAGGCTGAGGCGATGAGCACCGAAAAGAGCGCTCCTGCGATCAGGCCGAGGTTACGCACAGTCGCCGGATCCCGAAGAAATCCGCGTTCCAGCACCGCGATGGCACCGTCGGACGAGAAGTAGTACCACTTCTCCACCGAACCACCGAAGGCCTGGATGACCCACGCACCCCAGTTGGCGAATGCTGCCGAGACACCCCAGGGGTTTCCCGTTACCGCCAGCGTCACAATCTGGAAGACGGAGAGCAGCACCGCGCCGGTGACGTAGGGCCACGCGTCCTTGAGCCAGATTTTGTAGTAGTCGTTTTTCCCGATCGCGTCGGAGAGCTTTTTCAACATGACGGATA
>SLTF01000419.1 GCA_007130025.1 Spirochaetales bacterium
GGTGGAGGTGCCGGCCGACCGGGGAAGCCGCGACGGCCGCTACGTCCTGTACTGGATGCAGGGCGCACAGCGCGCGCAGGACAACCACGCGCTGGAATACGCCGTTGCCGAGGCGAATCGCCGCAAGATCCCGCCGCTGGTAGTGTTCTGCCTGGTCGATCGGTATCCCGAGTCCAACGTCCGCCACTACCAGTTCATGCTTGAGGGGCTGGTTGACGTCCAGCGCGACCTGCGGGAGCGGGGCATCTCGTTTCTGGTTCTGCAGGGTGATCCGCCCGATCGAATCGCCGAAATTGCCACTCACGCCGCGCTGGTGGTTACCGACCGCGCCTATCTGCGCGTTCCCAAACAGTGGCGCGATCGGGTGGCTGAGCGCATCGACTGTTCCCTGATCAGCCTGGACACCAACCTCGTGGTGCCGGTGCGTGCGGCCTCCAACAAGCGCGAGTACGCGGCCCGCACCATCCGTCCCAAAATTCGATCACTGTTCCGCGAGTACTGTCGCCCCATTCCCACCGAAGACCCGATGTTCCACGACCCCGCGATTGATGATTCCCTCCGGCCCATTGACCTCGAGCCGATCGGCCGACTGCTCGATTCGCTCGAACTCGACCCGAGCGTCCCCGCGGTCAGCGACCACTACGCCGGAGGCTCGACCGAGGCGTTGCGACGATTTCGCGCCTTCCTGTCGCGGCGGTTTTTTGAGTACGCCACAATGCGAAACGAGCCCAAAGCGCAGGCGGTTTCGGCCATGAGCCCCTACCTGCACTTCGGCCAGATCTCACCCATTCGCCTCGCTCTGGAGGTGTGGCAGGTTCGCCGCTCCGATCAGCCCGCGGGGCAGCTCTCGCTGGAAGTGGAAGAACGATTCGATGACGGCCTCGCGGAAAACAAGCGTACCTACCTGGAAGAGCTCTGCGTCCGCCGCGAGCTGGCCCACAACTTTGTCGAGTACGAGCCCAACTACGACTCCTACGACGCCCTCCCGGAGTGGGCACGCATCACCCTCGAGAAGCATCGCGGCGACCGTCGCCCGGCGCGTTACGACGAGGAAACCCTGATTGCATCCGCGACCGATGACCCTTACTGGAACGCCGCCATGCAGGAGATGGTGAAGACCGGCTTCATGCACAACTACCTGCGCATGTACTGGGGCAAGCAGATCATCACCTGGACCGACGATGCCCGCACCGCCTTCGAGATCATCACCCGTCTGAACAACCGCTACTTCCTGGACGGGCGCGATCCCAACTCGTACACCAACGTCGCGTGGATCTTTGGGCTGCACGATCGCCCCTGGCCCGAGCGGGACGTCTTTGGCACGGTGCGCACCATGAACGCCAACGGATTGCGCCGCAAGTGCGACATGGAGGGCTATATCCAATGGGTCAAGTCGTTATGACTCACCGTCTGCCGTCCGATACTGTTCATGAAATGGAAAAGGAGAAACAACGATGAAAAAGGCCGTCCTGTTCGTTGCGGCGCTGCTCATTCTGACCGCCGCGCCCGTGTTCGCTCGTGAAACCCGCGTCGGTCTGGGATTTGGACTTCCGAACGCGGTTCTGGTTATTCGTCCCGTTCCATGGGAACTGAAAGCCGGGTACGATTTCACCGAGGGTGAAGAATACGTCTTCGCGAGTCTGGACTACCGTTTTGTGAATTCGCAACCAATTGTGGACAACTTCCACTTCACCCTCGGATTTGGTGCCTATACCAGAATCCTCGTACCCGAAGGTGATAGCCCATCGTTTGAGGGCGGTTTTCGCCTGCCAATCGGTGTTCAGTACCTGGTCTTCAACAACTTCCTGGAGTTCTTCTTTCAGATCTCGCCGGGACTGGATTTCTATCCCAAGCTGGCAATTTCCGATAAACCGGTGCAGCTCTGGGCCGGGTTTACGCTGCGCGCGAACTGACGGGACCGGTGCGGGTTCCCCTTTTTTCGCCCCGCTGATAGGATACTCTCTCGAGGAGATCCGTATATGAACAATTCTACCGCGGTCGTCGATCGAACGGCCGTTCTTGCTTCCGCCCGCGCCTTTGCCGATGCGGTTGCCCACACCCCGGCCGTTTCCGAATACACCGAGGCGGTGTCAGCCGTTCGTGCCGACGCCGCGGCAATCGATCTGTTGCAGAACGCCGAGCAGCTGCGCCGAACCATTCACCTCAACGGGGGCGCGCAGAACAATCCCGATGAGCAGCAGCAACTGATGAGTCTGGAGGCCGATATTGCCGCCCACCCTGCCCTCCAGCGTTTTTTTGCCGCCCAGCAGGATCTGATCCAGCAACTCCGAAGCGTCAACGCGGGCCTCACCGAAGCGCTTGGATTCGATTTTGCCTCGATGGCGCGTCCCGCCTGCAGCTGCGGCTGATGGCTCATGGCTGACAACCTCTCATCCGCCGTCGTTTCCCTCTTGAAGGAGATCGCATGAACACCAGTCCCACCGCCGAACTCGCTTCGGCCACATCCGACTTTGTTGCTTCCGTGCTTGACGACCCGTCCGTCGGAACGTTTCGCGCTGCCGAACAGGCCATGGAAACCGATCCTGAGTTCACCGAGCTGCGCGATCGCTACAACGAGCACGCCGAACGGTTCCAGCAGAAGCAGGCCGACGGAACCCTGGAGCAGGACGATATTGCCGCGATTCGGGAGCTCCAGAACCGGATCAACTCGCATCCGGTTGCCGAGCGATATATCGCCGCCCGAGAAGAAATCGCCGCACTTGTGCGCGACTGCAACAAGGAGATCTCCGCCGTCCTGGGTTTCGATTTTGGCTCAGCCGCCGGGCCCCGCGGGGGCTGTTCCTGCTGAGTCGGCCGGTGTGCCCAGCAACCAGTCCGCCAGGCGTTCGATCTCGGCAAACCCAAACCGCGGTGGCCGCCGTTCGGCGGCAACGCTGTCGCTGATCGCAACGGCATCGTCGCTGACGGTGGCGATGATGTTTTCCAACCCCGCCGGAAACGCAACGCCCTTCGCCGCGCGATACACCACCACCTTCGGTAAGGGGGAGCGTTTGTATCCCTCCACGACCACCACATCGTGATCGTCGAGGGATGAGAGAATCTCACTCAAGCCGCGCTCTTCATCGGGAAGTTCAATCCGGACCAGCCGGTCGGGCGCACTGATCACCACGGTCCGTGCTCCCGCCGCGGAGAGCCGATCGGTATCGCTGCCCGGGCGGTCGATCTCCACGTGGCCTCGCGTATGCTTTACCGCGGCAACCCGGAGCCCGCGGCGCGCGAAGCACGCAACGAGCTCCGCTGCCACCGTGGTCTTTCCCGTGTCGGCCGTTGCGCTGGTTACCGAGAATACCCGCGCCATCTACAGCTCGTGCAGGTTGACCTTCTGCAGCCGACGGCTGTTGGTCACGACATTGATCGAACTCGCCGCCATCGCCATTTCGGCCAGCAGCGGGTGCATGATCCCGATGATCGCAAGCGGAACCATCACCACGTTATAAAAGAAGGCCCAGAACAGGTTCTGCTTGATCTTGCGAAAGGTGGCCCGGCTCAGTTTGACCGCCTTGACCACCGCGGTCAGTTCACCTTGCACCAGCACGATGTCCGCGCTTTCGATGGCCACATCGGTTCCGGTTCCGATCGCAATCCCCACATCGGCCTGGGCAAGCGCGGGCGCGTCATTGATACCGTCGCCCACCATGGCTACCAGTTCTCCGGACTCCTGGAGCCGTTTGATCTCGGCCGCCTTGCCGTCGGGCATCACTCCGGCGATCACCCGATCGATGCCCACCTCCGCGGCAATGGCGCGTGCGGTGCGCTCGTTGTCTCCGGTGATCATCACCGGCTGCAGACCGTAGCGCTTCAACGCTTCGATTGCGCTCTTGCTGTCCGGTTTGACCGCATCCGCCACGGCAATCACCCCAATCGCTTCTTTGTCGCGAAAGACCAGCATGGCGGTCTTGGCCTCACCTTCAATTCGCCGCTTCTCGTCTACCAGTGCCTCGCTCACGCGGGCACCGAGCTCCTCGGCAAACGCTTCCGTGCCGACGGCTGCGGCGGCCCCATCCACGGAGGCCCGCACGCCGCGCCCGGTCACCGCGGAGAAATCGCTCACGCTGCTTGAGATCGGAATACCACGCTCTTCGGCGGACGCCACAATGGAGCGACCCAGCGGGTGTTCACTTCCGGATTCCACCGCGGCCGCCAGTGACAGCACCACATCCTCAGTTACGCCGTCCACCGCGATAATGTTGGTGACGCTCGGTTTGCCCATGGTGATGGTCCCGGTCTTATCCAGAATGACCGTCTGCACGTCCTTCATTACCTGAATTGCCGCGCCCTTTCGAATCAGCACGCCGTTCTCGGCACCTACGCCCGAGCCCACCATCAGCGCCGTGGGCGTAGCCAGCCCAAGGGCACAGGGACAGGCAATCACCAGCACCGCCACCGCGGCAAAGAACGCAAGCGCTCCCGCTCCCATGTCGGGGTTGACCCACGGAACCACCGTTGACAGCGACTGTGCCAAGGAGCCGAAGAACTCGGGAAAGACCAGCCATGCAACCAGGGTAAGTCCGGCAATCAGCATCACAATTGGTACAAAGATCGCGGTGACTCGGTCGGCAAACTCCTGAATGGGAATCTTCGAGCCCTGCGCCTCTTCGACGAGCTTGATCACCTGGCTCAGAAAGGTCTCTTTGCCGACCTTGGAAGCGCGAACCTTGAGGAGCCCGTTCTTGTTGATCGTTGCGCCGATCACCTGATCGCCGGCAGCCTTATCCACCGGCATTGACTCCCCGGTAGCAAGCGATTCATCCACACTGCTCGACCCCTCCACCACTTCGCCGTCGGTGGGGATCTTCTCGCCGGGGCGAACTACCATTACATCGCCCACTGCCAGGGCGGTAAC
>SLTF01000261.1 GCA_007130025.1 Spirochaetales bacterium
CTTCGTCGACGGGTGAGTAATGGACACCGATCGGACCGAGTGGAACCCCCGCGTTCAGGCTCAGAAGGCGCCGCACGGTCACCGCCCGAGCGGTGTACCGCGAGTCGGGAAACTGCCACCCGCCGAGATGATCGATTACGGGATCATCCAGACCAATGAGCCCCTGATCAACCAGTCGCATCACGCCCCACGCGGTAACGGACTTGGAGATGGAATGGGCCATCATGATGTGATTGGTTGACAATGCGATGCGCCGTTCGAGGTCGGCGTGTCCAAACGCCTGTGACCAGACCGGCCGGCCGTTCTGGATCAGGAGGACACTCACGCCGGGGATCTCGCCTTCGAGCATGCCACGGGTGATCGTGGCCTCAAGCTGGGTGAGAAACCGCGGGAGATCCATGGCTGCGGGATCCGGAGTGCGCGCGCCGGGAGCAAGGTGCCAGATGATCACCGCGACCGCGGCAAATACCGCGCCGAGGTGGAGCGCCGTGTGCCGTAGGCGGTGTGAGGGATTTGGGGGCACTGCAGGTGGACTGGACACCACGAGTTTCCTTTGCACGATCGCCGGATCACCGTGTTCTGCGATCACTATTTGGATTGTTTCATCATATGATAGCAGGTCGTCCGTGCTTGCGCTACAATGGCGTACATGAAACCGATGTCGCTTTCCCCCTCAGAGGTGGATCGCCTCTCTGCCCTGGGGGCGTTCTTGGTCGACCAACAGCGCGCGAGGGTCATTGTTCCGCCACAACGTCCGGGCGATGGTCACTGGTTTGGCGGTGGGAACCTGGTCGAAGGCCCCGACGGTGCGCACTACCTGTGTGGCCGATACCGCAACGCCGGCGACTCACGCACCGGACTGGGCGTGGGCGAACGGGGGCTTGAGCTTGCGTTGTTTCGAAGCGCCGACGGCTGCAGGACCTTCGAAAAGATCCTGTCGTTTCCCAAGAGTGCACTCGCGGTTGGCGATCACGCGGTGGTATCCATCGAGGGAAGCGCACTGCAGTTCACCCCCACCGGCGTCCGGCTTTTTGTGTCCACCGAGAAGGCGGGAATCGGATATCCGTCCGGGCTCGAGGAGTACCATAAGCCCGGCACCGGAGTATGGACTATCGATCTTCTGGAGGCACCCGATGTCGCAGGGCTCTCTTCCGCGCCAATGCGTACCATCCTCGTCGGCGACGAGCCGGAGGTGCTGCACGTGAAGGATCCCTTTCTCTACCCGGCCGCCGGAGAGGTGCGACTTGGGTTCTGTACCCATCCCTTCACCTGGGCAAGCTCCAATTCCGCCCTCGCGCTCGAGACCAGCGCGGGCGTGTTTGCGCCGCACTACCACGTGGTTCCCCGGGGCGCCGCGTGGGACGTCGCCATCACCCGCGTCACCTCCGTGGTGGCGGTTCCGCGCCACGGGGTGTTCGCCGATCGCGACCTCTCGCTGGTCTTCTACGACGGGGGCGAGTGCATGCGCAGGCTCGACGAGCACGGAAAGGCTGCGCGGCGGCCGCGTGGCTACTCCTGCGAGGAGCTCGGCGGGCTCGCCGTGATCACCGGCGGTGATTTTGATTCCTTCACGCGGTTGAGCCGGGTTCGCCCCGCCTTCGTCAGCCCGTGGGGCAGCGGATGCAGCCGCTACGTGAACGTCTGCTGGGGACCAGATTGGGTATTCGTCACCTGGCAGCAGGGGCAGCCGGATGGTTCACAGCCGCTCGTGCTGAACGAGGTTCCGGTAGATGAAGTAGAGGCGATTCTGCACGGATAGGATCGTTCTGGTATAGTGTGCGGTAAGGAGAATCGGACCAAATGCGCAGACTTGAAATTGTATCCGTAGATGACGCGGTGGCCCGGATTCCCACCGGCAGCACCGTGGCCATTCAGGGCAGCGGCGGCGGGGTGGGTGAACCCACTGCGGTCATCGCCGCAATTGAGCGCCGCTTCCTCGCGGACGGCACGCCGCGTGACCTCACCCTCGTGCACGCCACCGGTCTCGGTGACCGCGACACCATCGGTACCGATCTCCTCGCGCATCCCGGCCTGGTTCGCAAGGACATCGCGGGACATCTTGGCATGGCGCCCAAAATGGCGCGGCTCATCCATGAAAACGTAGTGGAAGGCTACAACCTGCCGCAGGGGGTTATCTCTCACCTGTACACCGCGATTGCCGGACGCAAACCCGGCGTCTTCACCAAGGTGGGTCTGGGTACCTTCGTGGATCCGCGCATCGAAGGCGGGCGCGTGAATGAGATCGCTCAGGATACCATGGTGGAAGTGATTGAGCTGCGCGGCACCGAGTGGCTCTTCTTCCCCGCGTTTGCGATCAACGTCGCCATCATCCGGGGCACGGTGGCCGACACCCGGGGCAACATCGCCACCTACCAGGAGGCGGCCATTCTGGAAGCGATCTCGATCGCCCAGGCCGCCCGCGCGTGCGGCGGCATCGTAATTGCGCAGGTGAAATACCTCACCGAAGCAGGCTCCCTTCCCGCGCAGGACGTCCGAATCCCCGGTGTATTCGTGGACTATGTGGTGGTTGATCCGAGCCAGAAACAGCACACCTTGACCGAGTACGATCCGTCGCTCAGCGGGCAGGTTCGTATTCCGTTGGAGCGACTCAAGGCCGGAGAGCTCGATGTGCGTACCGTCATCGCGCGTCGGGCGGCCCGCGAACTGCAACCCGGTATGGTGGTGAATCTCGGGGTGGGGATCCCGAGCCACGTGGCCGAAGTGGCCACCGAGACCGGCGTGATTGATCAGATCACCTTTACCGTGGAGCAGGGCCTCATCGGCGGTCGCCCGGCGGGAGGGGTGATTTTTGGCGTGGCGCACAACCCGGAGGCGATCATCTCGGAGGACGATCAGTTCACCTTCTACGACGGCGGCGGGCTCGACATCGCCTTTCTGGGGATGGCGGAACTCTCGGGGAACGGAGACGTGAACGTCAGCAAGGTTGGCCCGATGCTTTCCGGGTGCGGCGGCTTCATCAACATTACCCAGAATGCACCCAGGGTAGTCTTCTGCGGCACCTTCACCGCGCAGGGGCTGCGATGCAGTGTAGGGGGTGGGCGTCTGCGTATTGACCAGGAGGGCAAGACAAAAAAGTGTGTTGCCACCCTTGGTCAGATCACCTTCAGCGGGGAACAGGCGCGGCACAACGGCCAGGAGGTGCTCTACGTCACCGAGCGGGCGGTGTTCCGGCTCGGCGAGAACGGACCGGTGCTGATCGAAATCGCTCCCGGTGTTGATCTTCAGCGCGACGTGCTCGATCTCATGGACTTTGTGCCGGAAATCGCCGATCCGCTAGCGACCATGGATGCCGCCTGTTTTCTCAAGAAACCGGCTGAGGCGGCAACACGATGAGCACGCGCTGGGTTGTGATTCACGACGGTCTCGTCTCTACGGTTACCATGCTCGGGAGCACCGACCGCCGTCCGCCGACGCTCGATCTGGAGGACTTTGACCGCTTCGATACGCTGCTCGCCGGGCTCGCAGACCGCACCTACCAGTCAACCGGCGCCAATTGGCTTCGGCTTCTGGTCCTCAAGAGCCGCTCCCCCGTCGCGTTTTCCGCCGGCGCGGATATTGCGGTGCTCGAAGGCATCAACGCGTCCACCATCGCCGGCTGGATCCAGCGCGGACACCAGTCGCTTACGCGGCTCGAGTGCTTCCCCGCGCCTACGGTGGCGGTGCTGGAGGCCCCGGCCCTCGGAGGCGGCCTGGAACTGGCGCTCGCGTGCGATCACATTATCGCCGTGCCGGAAGCGACCGTCGGACTCACCGAAGCGCGTCTCGGGTTTGTCCCCGGCTGGGGCGGAACGCGGCGGCTGTCGCGGAGGGTGGGGCATTCGCGCGCGATGCAGCTGATCGCCCGCGGAGAGGTCCTGTCTGCCGAACGCGCGCTCGCGCTGGGGGTCGTTGACTTCGTGGGAGACGCATCCGCGCTTGAGCGCTGGATTGACGACTACCGGATTGCGATGGAAGAGACCAGCGGGTTCGCCGTGTCCCGGGCAAAAGAGATCCTCGTGGGTCTGGGCCAGGACCAGCGCAGCGAGGCAATGCAGCGCGAGACCACCGCGTCCATGGCGCTGTTCAACGGCGGAGATACCGCGGAGCGACTCGCCCGCTTTCTCGCCGAGCGGCAGGCGAGGAAAAACACCCCTCCGGGATAGCGGCTACCCCACGGTCTCGCATTCACGCCGGTGGCGAAGCGTGCGAACGCGCCCGATGCCACCCAAGATACCCTGCCGCAGCGGTCGCGCTCAGGACGGCGCCCACCGGAAAGATCATCGCGATCGACCATCGATCCGCCACCCATCCAAACAGCAGTATCTGGCCCATCCCCGCTGCGGTGTAGACCGAAGAGACAATGGACGCCACCGTCGCGCGGCCGGAGGACTCGATGCGGTGCTGCACCTCCGCGTGATAGAGGACTTCCGCGGCGGCCATCATCGCGTAGTACACAAAATAGAGCGGGAGGAGAACCCGGGAGCCAAAGACCGTACCCGCGGCGAGGAGCAGAGATGCTGCCGCAACCCAGCCTGCGATGCCGCGTTCCAGGCCGGCGGACTCCACCCCCGAGTCGACGAGCGAACGCGCACCGCGACGAACCGCTCTGAGGCGAATGATCCGGGCGAGCCGCGGTGCGAACCAGCCCCCGACCCCTTCTCCGGTCAAACGGACAAGGCCCCAGACACCAATCCACGCCACGGGTACGCCGTGGAATCGGGCGAAGAGCGCGTCAAACTCATCGAGCACACCGTACACTGCGGTGCCAAACGCTCCGAACAGCACCAGCGCCACCAGACCGGGGACCCGAGCGGCGGATCGAACCGTGGTGATGATGCGGCGCGACGGCGTTTCAACGCGTGGTGTGAGTGTTCCGCCGATGGGTGTCTCCGCATCCCCGGCACCATCCGGGGAGAGCCGGATGTCGGGGATACGCAGAACCACGGCCGCCGCCCCAACCATGGCAACAACCGAGAGCCCGAGCGCCCACGCCTCGCTGCGACTGAAGACCCACGCGCCAAGAACCATCGCCAGGCCAACCGCAATCCGCGCCAGCAGCATCCCCAACCCCGAAGCCCGAACGAATTCGTGCTCCTGTCCGCCCGCCTTCAGTGGGTCGAAGAGCAGAGCTTCGGTGGTGCCGGAACTGAGCGCTTCCTGGAAACCCCAGAGGACGAAACCCGCGGCAAACCCGGCGAAGGTCGGGTGCATCCACCAGAGCAGGAATCCCGCCGCTTTCAGAAGCAGGGCGATACTCACCGTTCCCCGGCGACTCCACAGATCAGCGAGAAATCCGGAGGGAATCTCCAGCACCATCACGGCCCCGGCCCAGATCGCAAACAACAGTCCGATGTCTTTGTAGTTGAGTCCAGCGTTTCGGAACATGATCGCGTAAACGGGGTAGATAAGCGCGAAGTCCTGCAAAAAGCGAAACAGCAGGTAGTGGCGAATGATCTGTTGTGGATGGTCTGGCCTGCCCATCGGGAGAGCATACCTGTAGCATCCGACCACGGCAATTGCCGGGAAGCGCTTCCACCCAACCGGCGATCTCCGGTATGCTTTGCCCAGACCAGTTGCACAGGAGCGCCCATGAATCTGGAGACACCCCGAAAAACCCGCATCGTCTGCACCCTGGGTCCGGCGGTTTCCTCGCGAGACGCGATCATCGGGTTGATTCGCGCGGGTATGAACGTAGCGCGATTCAACTTCTCTCATGGTGACCACGCCGAGCATCGTGAGCGCCTCGTCCTGTTGCGGCAAGCTGCCGAAGAGTGCGGGGCGCACGTTGCCACCATGCTCGATACCAAAGGCCCCGAGATTCGCACCGGACGCATTCGCAACGATGAGAAGGTAGAACTGATCGCCGGGAATCCGATCATCCTGACCACCGAAGAAATCGACGGCGATAGCAGGCGCGTCGGTATCAGTTACCAGCGACTCCCTCAGGAGGTTTCTCCCGGCGGGCACATCTTCGTGGCCGACGGATTGATGGATCTGGAAGTGGAGCGGGTCGATGGGAATGAGATCCACTGTCGGGTTGTCAGCGGCGGGATGCTCGGCAGCCGGAAGAACGTCAACGTTCCGGGGGTCCGCACCTCGCTTCCGGCGATGACCGACAAGGACAGCAACGATATCCGCTTTGCCATCGACAACGAGATGGATTTTGTTGCCGCTTCCTTCGTCCGTAAAGCCGACGACGTTCGATCGATTCGCGAGTACATCGACTCATTCTCGTCGCCAATCATGCTGCTCTCCAAGATCGAGGACCAGGAAGGTCTGGACAATATCGACGACATCATCCGCGTGTCCGACGGCATCATGGTGGCGCGCGGCGACCTGGGGGTTCAGCTTGAGCTGGAAGAAATACCCATGGCGCAGAAACGGATCATCGAGAAATGCAACCGCGAGAATCGTCCGGTGATCACGGCAACGCAGATGCTCGACTCGATGATCGCAAACCCGAAACCAACCCGCGCGGAGCTGACCGATGTGGCCAACGCCATCTTTGATGGCACCGACGCGGTCATGCTCTCCGGCGAAACCGCCAACGGAGCGTATCCCATTCGCGCCACCGAAACGCTCAGTCGCATCGCTCTGGCGGTCGAAACCTCACCGGAGTATCGCGCCCGTTGCGAGAACATCTTTTCGGTGCACGGTCCATCCCACGATATTGGCCATAGCGTTGCGAAAGCCGCAATTGCGGTGGCCAACGAGGTGGGGGCAACGGCAATTGTCACTCCAAGCCTTCGGGGCAACAGTCCGCGCCTGCTCAGCAAGTTTCGTCCCGCGCAGAAGATCATTGCGGTCACCACGTCGGAGCGGGTCTGCCGCCAGCTCATGCTGACGTGGGGAGTCATTCCCCTGCCAACCGGGCACGTGAGCGAGTCGGAGCTGATGATTCAGAACGCACTGCGCATCGCAATGGAGCACGGGGTCATCAACCGGCTGGACAAGGTTGTCACCGCGGCGGGAATTCCGCTCAACTCGCCGCTCATGCTGAACACCATCAAGGTGCATTTCATGGGGAATATTCTCAGCCGCGGCCACTACGGATTCGGGGAGACGTGTTCCGGGCGGATCCTGAAGACAAACAGTGCGAAGACCGAAGGCCGTCTCATCAACAGCGGCGCTGCACCACCAATTCTCCTGGTGCATCAGCTGTCGGAGGCCGATCTCCCCCTGGTTCCCCACGCGCGCGGCATCATCTGCGAGCACGCCCTTGAGGTGTCGCCGGAGGCCGTGCGGGCGGTCAATGAATCGATTGTGGTGATCTCTGAGGTGCCCGAAGCGTTTGAAAAGTTTGAGGACGGGGCCTTCGTCAGTCTGAATGGTTCCGAAATGATCATCTACGAGGGCTTGCTACCCGACTCCCGGTAGCGCGGCGGGTTACGCTCCACTCCGTGAAGGTGGCGATCGTCTGGAAGCCAAGCGCCCCGTAGGCGGCGATTGCGGCACCGTTTGCGGTGGCGACGTTGAGTCCAATGTGATCGACCAGTCCATGCAGCGATTGGCACACCTGCGCGGTCACCAGACGGGCGAGGCCACGATTGCGATGTGATTCTGCCGTCGCGATGTTTCCCAGCGCCGCGACGCGATAGCGGCCGGAGACGACATGCACACCGGCCGCGCTCACAACGGTTCCGTCGGAATCCCGCACGCCGAAGTAGTGACCGGTTTCGAGCATTCGTGCGTCAAACCAGTTTCCCGGGTAACACCGGTCGTAGAACCGTTGGAGTTCAGCAGCATCCCCGGGAGTGAACGCCACGGTTTCATCTGTTGGGATCGACGCAATCCTCCCCCAGTCCAGGAGGCCCATGCGTGCGTGTTCGATTGGGCACGTGGGTTGGTGTGTGAGATCGAGCGCTTCAGCCACTCCGGGGGAAAGGTGCGCGTCAAACCGGTCCGGGAGCCGCTCGGCAACGGCGGATACCAGTTCGCGCAGGTGCGCCACACCGTTCTCGGGCGAGAGGGCGAGCACGCTCTCGGTGACGGGACCACGATACAACAGCACCACCGGCCGATCCGTGTTCGCCGGTTCACGTGTGCCCGCCGCGGTATACCAGGTGGTGTACGGCCAGAAGAAGTCGTCAAGATCACCAAGTGCGTAAATGTGCAGCCAGGGGTCCTGGCGCAGCAGCGATTCAATCTCAGCCTTGTCCTGGAGAACAACCGCAGTGGCGGCGCCCGCAGCGGAGATACCCGCAACGGAGGCGTCCGCGGAATCGGGTTTCATATGCTGCCCAGCGAGAAGTCGCCGCAGATCTTGAAATGATCGCCGTCACCGAAGATCTCGAGATCCCGGTTGGGGAAGTACCGGGGCAGCAGTTCTTCGAGCTTCTCGACAACCGCCTGTACGATCTCCCACCGTTCTTCCTCCGGCACTTCTGCCAGCGTCGACATGTGGACGTCGATCAGGTACCCGCGTCCGTACCGGGAGCCGTATCCCATGGTGAAATCGGCGCCAATGTTGAACAGTCCGTCCGATGACGGATCGGAGGTCGCACCGTGCCGGGGTCTCGCCGGGTGGAGCGGATAGCGATCGCCGAACCGTGCTTCGATGTGACGGTCCACTTCGTTGAACATCCGCTGAAACGTTCGCCTGAACTCGATCATTTTCGGATGGTACATCGACATCGCAGTTCCTATGCTTGGGGTGTACCGGCCATTCCGCGCCGGACCGCGGCGGCCGATAACGGGGGGCCAATGACTTCTTTCACAAAGATTGCCATTAATACGATATTTACCGCAATACTCAACGAATCCACGGCGTCCGGCGGCAACTGGCCCAATGCGGGTGCACCGTCCATCAACAGGACCAGGCCCAGCGCTACACCGGCTTGAGGAATAAGGCAAAACCCGAGATTCTTCCCGATCCCTGGGTCAACCTTCGAAAGCTTTGCCGCAGCGCGAACCCCAAGGTTTGAGCCAACAACACGGGCCCCAATGTAGGTGAGACCAAGAACCGCGAGCGGGCCGGAGAGAAACGCCGCGGGCTGGAACTTGGCTCCTGCGAGCACAAAGAAGAGCGCATAGATCGGCGGAGTGAGCGGTTCCAGGACGCGGAATACCGAGTCACTTCGGCGAGAAACGTTCACAAACGCTGTGCCGGCGGCCATGTTGAGGAGCAGGGGGGAGAGCCCCATTGCCACCGAGAGCGCGGTTGTCAGGAACAGGAATCCGGTTGTCATGATGATGACCTGGGCCGAGCCACTGCTGCGCGATCGCGTCGCGAAATGAATCGCGTATCCCGCGACTGCTCCCAACAACACCGAAACCACGATATCTCCAAGTGCGAAGGTAAACCGGGACAGGGTAAATCCGGTGGTCTCAACACCGAGCATCAGCGGGGCAAACTCGAACACCACGCCAAAGAGAATGATCGCGAGGGCGTTGATGACAGCGATCACGCCAAACAGGTGATCCACAAACGGTCCGTGAGCACGCTCGCGCTGGACAACGGCAACGGTGGTCCCGGGTGATGATGCACCGGCGATCACGCCCATCAGAACGGCAATGGCCGGTGGAATACCGGCCAGCGTTAACGCCGCGTACACCAGGACGCCGGCGCCGGCCAGGTGGCCAACGCTCATCGCGAAGACGGCACGGCCAACCCGTGCGACGCGGTCGCGACGGAGCGCTCCCCCGACGGTAAACGCGATGAACGCCAGGGCGATCTCGGTGAGAATCGCGAGGTCGGCTGCCGCCGACTGGGCGATGATGCCGAAGGCTGACGGCCCAATGAGCAGCCCCGCGACAATGAAACCCGTGATCTCCGGCAAATGTACGATTTCACCGAGTCTTCCGAGAGCGTAGCCAATGAGAAGCATGGTGCCGACGGCCCACAAAGGGTGCTGGCTCAGCAGGTCCAGTAACTGCACGGCCTGAGTATCGCAGGAACCGCCGGGAGTAGGCTACCCTCGGAATCGTTCTTCTGCGGGAGATGGAAACCAGACGGGTATTCGGGGTAGAGTAACGTCCTATGGATTCCAGGCAGAGTTCCCGTGAGATCATGCCGTTTCACTCATTTCGGCACGCGGCACCGCACGTCTCATTCGTCATGCTGATGCTCTTTTTCTCCATGTACGGGCGTGTTCTGCTTTCTCCGCTTCTGGTCTACCTTCAGCAGGATCTGGGCGTGGGACCGGCTCGGGCAACCCGGCTGTTCCTCACCATCAGTCTTGCCTATTCTCCGGTCATGTTGCTCTCCGGGTTTCTCGGCGGGCGACTGGTGCATCGACAGACGATCGCGTTGTCGAGCGCGGTAATCGGACTGGGCCTCATCGTCATTGCCCTGGCGCCAACGCTTGTCTGGATGCACGTTGGCGCCGCCCTGGCTGGAGCCGGTGCCGGCCTCTACCCCCCGGCAGGAGTGGCGGCGGTGACCGGTATCGTGCGCGACGAGATTCGCGGAAAGGCACTCGCGCTGCACGAGGTCGGGCCCAATCTGGCGTTCGTGGTGGCGCCCATCATTGTTTCGGTTGCGACGCTCGGGGTTCACTGGCGATGGATTCCCGGCGTCTCGGGAGTAGCCGCGCTGGTCGCTGCCGGGCTCTTCGATCGACTGTCGATCGCAGGTGGGTTCCGCGGCGCCCCACCGCACCTGCGCAACGTAACCGCGATTCTGCGCAAAGGCGAGTTCTGGGCGATCCTGGTGTTCTTTTCCCTCGCAGCAGCCGCAACCATGGGGGTGTTTTCCATCATGCCCACCTACCTGGTGACCACGCGCGGATACCCGGTCGCGCTGGTCAACGGGGTGATCAGCGCATCACGAATCAGTGGCCTGGTGGTGGTATTTCTCTCGGGGATTCTGCTTGATTGGATCGGCGTACGACGACTGATGATCACCGTTATCGGGCTCACCGGACTGCTGACAATTGCCGTGGGCTTGCTGAGCGGCACGCCCCTGCTCATCGCGGTGCTGTTTCAACCGTTGATCATCGTGGCGTTCTTTCCCGCCGCCGTGAGCGCCATGGCTGATCTCGGCCCACCGGAGGTGAGAAACGTGGCCGTCTCGTTGATGATTCCCGGGGTCAATATCTTTGCCGCGGGGCTCTTCCCGGCTCTCATGGGCTACCTCACCGAGATCGGCGCGGTGGGCGCCGGTTTTGTCGGGTTGGGGATGGTGATGCTGTTGAGCCTGGTGCTGACGCGGCTGCTGGACGGGTGAGGGGGCGGCTTGCGCAACTCGATTCAAGGTACTACTCTCGATTCGTGGCCGTTCCATGTTCATCTTCTCGTGTTTCTTCCCCGCGGGCTGCTGTGAGCCATGCGAAACTCGTTGCGATTGTCGGATTGGCGTTTCTCGCCGCCGGGTGCGTGAGCGTCCGGTTTCCGGCGGACGTCGCTCACCAGTTCTCGGCGGCACCTTCGCAAGCCGGCGTACTCCGCGAGTTCAGCGTAGCGGCCTCGGAAGCAGTGGCGGCGCGGCCGGCTGCAGACTTCCGTGATGAGCCGGCATTTGGCACGCAGGCGGCGCTGCTTGCGATCGCCCACAACGAGGAGGCGCTCGCCTGGAGGCTCGCTCTCGCCGATACCGCCGAGGTCTCGCTGGATATCCAGACCTTCCTCTGGGAGCTCGATGACGCCGGCACCCTGCTTCTGGAGCGTCTTCTTCAGGCAGCGGATCGGGGAGTGCGGGTCAGGATTCTGGTGGATGATATTCTCAACGGGAAACCCGATCGAACCATCGCGGCGTTGGCGACCCATCCAAACCTCGACATCCGGATTTTTAACCCCAATCCTTCCCGCCGAACGGGGACGGGGTCGGCGGTGCGATTCCTCATGGACATGGAGACGCTGAATCGTCGCATGCACAACAAGCTCTTTGTCGCCGACGGGCAGGTGGCCATTCTCGGGGGAAGAAATGTTGGCGACAAGTACTTCGGACTGCACGCGGGGTATAACTTCCTCGACCTGGACGTCGTAGTGGTTGGGGACGTTCTTCCGGAAATGACCGCATCGTTTGATTCGTTCTGGAACAGTCCGTACGCCGTCCCGGGTGAAGCACTCAGTCGGCGGGGAACTGCCGACCATCTGCAAGCGATTCGCTATCGGCAGCTCCGCACGGTCGAGCAGAGTCAGACCCTCGGGAATCTGGCGGTTCCTCCCGTTTCGTGGGGACCCTTCTTCAATCAAGCTCGTTCTCATCTCGTGCCTGTCCGCGTGCGCTACGTGTTTGACCATCCCTACGAACGTGAACAGCGCCCGGTCGTCCCAACCCTCAAAGATCTGGTTCTGTCGGATACCAGCGACGTGATCATCGTTACCCCGTACTTCCTGCCGGGTGACGAAACGTTCCAGCACCTTGCAAACCTTCGCTCGGAGGGGGCCCGAGTCCGGCTTCTGGTGCCGTCGCTGGCGTCTATCAACCACACCGCGGTTCACAGTCATTTTCGCAAATACCGTCCGGCGCTCCTTGCACACGGCATTGAACTGTTTGAGTACCGCCACGATCCGGGGCACTCCGGCCGAACCCTCGCGGACACTCCGCCGGTTGGAGCCCGCCGCATCAGCCTCCACCTGAAGGCAGTGATTGCCGGTGAACAGACCGTCTATGTGGGCTCGCTGAACTTCGACCACCGCGCGATCCGCATTAACACCGAGAATGGGCTCATCATCCGATCTCAGAAGTTTGCCGATGATATGCGAGCTCTCATCGAGCCCCTGATGTTGCCGGAAGAGGCGTGGCACGTGACGTCGGAGGACGGAGGAATCCGCTGGTCCTCCGCTGACGACACCCGCCGCCGGCCTCCCGCCCGATCCGGGTTCCAGCGCGTTTCAGAGTTTCTGTACCGGCTGTTGCCGATCGAGGAGCAGTTGTAGCGGAGGGACAAACCATGAAGTCCAAATTTCGAACGGTAGTGCTCGACGACGATCCCACCGGAATCCAGACGGTTCACGGGTGTCGGCTCATCACCCGGTGGGACTCAGAGACGGTGCGTTCAGCGCTCTGCGATGAAATCCCTTTCTTCTTCGTGCTTACGAACACCCGCGCCCTGACCCCGGAGGACGCGACGGCGCGCATCCTCGAGATCGCGAGCATCGTGCTCGCCGAGGCAAGGATGTTGGGTGTTCAGGTGGTGTTCGTCAGTCGCTCGGACTCCACGCTTCGAAGCCACTTCCCGCTTGAGTGCAACGTCATGAGGGAGGCCATGCTCGCGGAGGCAGAGGCGAGAGGGAAGGAACCGACCGGGATCGACGCGCTGTTTCTGATACCGGCGTTCTTTGAGGGCGGACGGGTGACGCGCGAGGACGTGCACCTGCTTCGCATGAAGAACGAGTGGATTCCCACCGACCGCACCGAGTTCGCCAAGGACAGCGTGTTTGGCTACACCTCTTCGCACCTGCCGACGTACATCCAGGAAAAGGCGGGCGTTGACGCTTCAACGGTAGATTCGCTGTCGATAGAGATGCTGCGTGCCACGGATCAGAAGGCGCTTGTCGATCGACTCTGCTCATATCGCGACGGTCGGTACGTGGTCGTAAACGCGGAGTCGTACGCCGACCTCGAGCGTTTCTGCGTCGTCACCCGGGACGCGATCGGTGAGGGGAAGCGGTTTCTGTTTCAGACGGCGGCGTCGTTCGTGAAGGCGTTTACGGCCACGCCGGACATGGGGCAGCTTGGCTCCGAGGTGTCGATGGATCCGCGCACTCATCCGCGCGGGCTTATCGTGGTGGGCTCACACGTGCAGAAGAGCAGCGAGCAGCTCGAACTGCTGCTTCGGGACGCAGTCGCAGCCGCGGTGGAAATCGACGTGAACCGGGTGCTCCACGACGGAAGCGCGTACCTGAGAGACGTCGCAGGTGCAGTCGAACGCCATTGGAACGCAGGGTTGACGCCGGTGGTCTATACGTCGCGAACCGAGCTGCGATTCGCGACTCCTGACGCGCGCCTTGCTGCCGGCGGGGTCATTTCCCGGTTTCTCTCGTCGATCGTCCGCTCGATCCGACTCCCGCTTCGGTTTCTGATCTCCAAGGGCGGCATCACCTCGCACGACCTGCTGGTGGACGGGCTGGAGCTCTCATCGGCACGTGTCCTCGGGCAGATCGCTCCGGGCGTCCCGGTGATTCGCATTCCCGAAGGGCACCGACTCGCCGGCGTTCCGTACGTCATCTTCCCGGGAAACGTCGGGGAAGTAACGACGTTGCGGGATGTGTTTCGAACGCTTTCGGCACCCGCCTGAGGAACGCTTTGGCGGAAGCCGCCGTTTCATGATACCCTGCCACCGCAGGCGCAGCACGCAGCCGAAGGAGCACACCGTGACCCGAGCAGAGCAGAACGCAGCCTATTTCCCCAACGGCATTCCCCAACTCTGGTGCCCCATGATCACCCACTTCTCAGCCGCCGCAACACCGGACCCGCACCGCGTTCACGCACTGATGGCTCACATCGCCCCGTCAGTGAAGGGCGTTCTGATCCCGGGTTCCACGGGGGAAGGCTGGGACATGAGCGATACTGACATCCTGCGCCTGATGGAAGTGGTGCTGGAACGCGCGAGTACGCTTGGCATGCACGTGCTGATCGGGGCTCTGAAACCTACGGCGGTGCAGACCAGGGCGTCGATCGAAGCGACCCTGAAGCAGCTCGGCTCCATCACCGGAGACTCAGAACCAGCTTCCGCGATGCGGCGTTCCGGAGTTGCCGGGTTTACCGTCTGTCCTCCGACCGGAGCCGCTCTTGCCCAGGCGGAACTGAAGGCGGGGTTGGAAGATGTTCTCGCCCTGGGGCTGCCGACCGCGCTCTACCAGCTTCCGCAGGTAACCCGGAACGAGATGGAGCCAGAGACCGTTTCAGACCTTGCGCAACGCTATCAGAACTTCTTTCTGTTCAAGGACACCAGCGGCGAGGACCGCGTGGCAACGGCGGCGCTCGATTATCAGGATGTGTTCTTCGTTCGGGGTGCCGAAGGCGGTTACTCGCGGTGGCCCAGGTCTGCCGGGGGGCGGTACGACGGTTTCCTGCTGAGCACGGCAAACTCGTTCTCGGCGGAGCTCGGTGAGATGCTCGCGCATCTGCACGCCGGAAGACAGGAAGAGGCGGACCGCATCTCAGACCGCATCGCGCGGTGCGTAGAGATCATGTTCCCGCTCGCCGGAGACCTCAAGGCGGGCAATGCCTTTGCCAATGCAAACAAGATCTTCGACCATCTGCGCGCGTGGGGCCCCAATGCCGAAGCGCACGACCCGCCGATGCTCTACGGGGGCACCCGCATCCCCGCGGACATGATCACGCAGGGCCGTACCGTGATGACGGAGAACGGCTTTGACCTGTCGGTCGGGTACCTCGGCGTCGGTTAAGGAGCGGCTGCCCGCTGCCGCCCGTTATTCCCGCGCCCCCGCCTCGCGCAGGCGCTGCGCCATGGCGCTTCGTTGCTGATCCGTCATCTCCTCCGAACCGAGCGCAAAGCTGAGTACGCTCCGCCCGTTTGGGTCGCGCGCGTTCAGGTCTGCACCTCGGGCGATCAGTAGTTCCACCGTGTCGATGCGAGCCTGATCGAGAGCCTGCATGACAGCGGTTCGTCCGTTGGTGGCGTGAATGGAGTCGACGGACACTCCGGCGTCAAGCAGGATGGCGACGTTTTCAGTTCTTCCGACAAAGGCTGCGTGGAGAAACCCTTGCTGACCCTCCACGGCCGGGTTTTCCGCCAGAGCGACCAACCGCGAGAAGATATCGGGATCGCTTCGAACGGCACCCCGGTGCAGCGCGGTCTCGCACACCTCAGGATTGTACTCGAGCAGAACCTCCACCACCGCCGAGTGACGCCGGTTGATCGCCTGGATCAGCGCGTTCTCCCCGCGGGAGTCGCGCGCGTTTACGTTGACTCCCTGCTCGAGAAGTGCTGCGACGCGTTCTGCCCTGCCGTTGCGCGCTTCCAGGAGCAAAGACTGCTCCTGTCGCGAGAGCTGTGCAACTGCCGGGACGGCTGACAGCAGCAAGGCTGCCATCGCGAACATGATTCTCTGTCTCTGTTGAGTCATCGCCACCCTCCATCTTCCGCATACCGGTATTGTGAACGGATGCACCGCATCCGCATACGTTGGATCGGGTGATTGGAGAGAAAAAGTATACCACGGTTTCCCTGCGGTTGCTGTGGGCGGGACTACGCTGCTGGACCGCGCTGCGACGTCGAACCGGGCTGGTTGCGCTGCGTTGACTGCCTCACCACCACCGACGGTGCCAGAATCATGGTGTCTTCGCGTCTCCTAGTGGATTGCATCACGTTGATGAGCTGCTCCATCGCGTGTTGGCCGAGTTCGTGCACGGGTTGGCGGACGGTGGTGAGCGGTGGCCAGGTATACGCCGCGTAGTCCTGGTCATCATACCCGGCCACCGCGACGTGGCGGGGCACGGAGATTCCGCGCGATGCGCAGTAGGTGAGAACCCCGAGGGCTGAATGATCGGTGGCGGCGAAGACCGCATCGATTTCGTCGGGACGGATGTGCTCCTCGGCGGCGCGGAAGCCGCTTTCGGGGGTGTAGTCGCCCTGTGCAAACAGAAGCTGGTTCTCCCGGTATCCGCGCTCGGCGAGACCGATGCGGAAACCGTAGTACCGGTCGTTCGAGTCCGAGTTGCGCTTGGGACCAGAAATATACAGGATGCGCTGATAGCCCTGGTCCGCGAAGTGGTGCGCAAGCGCACGGGCTCCGCCCACAATATCGATATGAATGGCCGGTTCACGCCGTTGTGAGTACGGTTTTCCGATGATCACAAACGGCGTCTTTGCCCGGCGAAGACGCCGAATATAGGTCTGCTCCAGGGTCTGGTTGTGACCAACTCGAAGAAGTACCCCGCCGATGCGGTTCTGATCAACCAACTCGAAAAAGTCTTCGGTCTCTTTCTTGTTTTTGATTATCAGGTGTAAACCGTGGCGGTGAGCGGTCTCCTCGGCGCCGGCGATGAGGGAAGCATAGTAAAAGCGCGAGAGTGTCTGTCCGGTCAGGCTGGGGACCATAAGGCAGACGAGGTCGGACCCTCCTCCCGACAGCTGCCGGGCGATCATGTTGGGGTGGTAATTCAACGCGTGTGCCGACGCCTTGACTCTGTCGGCGGTCTGTTCCTTGACCGAACC
>SLTF01000061.1 GCA_007130025.1 Spirochaetales bacterium
CGAATTGAACATGGCACGTTTCTGCGGGCCAGGCTGAACAATGGGAACACCAACACGATGAACCCGGAAGGAATTGCGATTGTTGGCGACACGGTGCAAGTGGATGTGGTCTCCACAGCATGGCCCCCTGCCGCCGGCGCCCGTCACAACTCGTGGACGCGGCTCGATCCGGCAATCTTCAACGACCCCACCCCGGGAAGACCCCCGCTGCGCATAACTCTGCCGCTCGATCTCACGGAGATCTCTGCCGTGACCACCCGGTAGAGTTCGGGCACCAGTTTTTCGCCAAACAGTCGATTCATTAAGGAAAGGGAGCAACAATGACAAAGATCACTGCCAAGGTACTGAGAGCCGACGCCAAGGTCGGTACCGCCGAGAGCAAGCGGGCATTCAACGAGGTACTGCCGCCCGGTTCGTACGTTGTCATTAAGCCGGATGGAAGCGACGCGCGCTCTGACATGGAAGTGGGAACCCTTCGCGACCTCTGGGCCGCACACGAGAACACCACAGCCGACAGCTATCGCGATGAGGGATCGCTCAACCCGGTGGTGCAGATCAAGCCCAACGGTGCGGCCGGCACTCTGAAAGACCGACTCGCGCGCGCGATGGGGCTGCCTCCAGCCTCGGTTGAGCTTCGCATGCCCGATGGAACCAAGGCGAAGCCCACCATGCGCTTCTCCACGTTCACGGACAGCTGGAAAGAGGCCGCAAAGACAGCGCCGGCAAAACCGGCCGCGAAACCCGCGGCAAAACCCGCGGCAAAGCCCAAGGCCGAAAAACCCACCACGAAGACCAAACCAGCTGCAAAAGCCAAGCCCACGAAAAAGTAGGCGCCCCCGGCACTACGCCGTCCGTGGCGGGCGGCCGGGGGCTGCGCCATCCATGGCGCCCCCGGCACTACGCCGTCCGTGGCGGGCGGCGCGGGGTGCGGATGTTCAGCCACACGGACACCACGAGGGCCGCGGCCGCACTGGCGGCGGTCAGGAGATCGACCGTCCCGGCATCCAGACGGATGCCCAGCAGGCGGATCAGCAGGTACTGCGTGTAGCTGCGGGGCAGGTCGCGTTGCCCGAGCGCGCGCAGGACCTGCCAGTGCCAGTCGGTCAGCGGGCAGTATCCGATCCCGAAAAAGAGACCGAGGCCCAGCCACGAGGCCGCCGTGAGCAGCAGCACCACCAGATTGGCGCGGCGGGTGCGGCGAGGGATCCATCCCAACAGCGAGAACAGAATCCACGCCGTGTGGAACACCACGAAAAAGAGATCGAGGGCGTACAGCAGGTTCCCGCTCATCGTCCCACTCTACCCCGTGCGCGGCACACACTCCAACCGTTTGCTTGACCGCGCTTCCCGGCGAACCTATACTCATCCCCATACCATGAACACCACGGAGCAGGCATGAAACAGCGACCGGGTCGGCTCAGACACGAAAGCACGGGCCTCCCCTCCCTGGACCTGGTGCTCGACGACCTGCGCGAAGGCGACAACGTGGTGTGGCGGCTCGACGACATCCGCTACTATCGGCCGTTTACCGAGGCCTTCCTCCAGCACGCACGGGAACGGAACCGGAAGATCTACTACTTCCGCTTCGGCGGACACGAGGCGGTGCTGCCCGAGGACGACGCCGTTGTGGTGCAGCGCACCGACCCCGAACTCGGCTTCGAGAATTTCATCACGCAGATCCACCGCACCATCCGCGACGTGGGCATCGGCGGGTACTACGTTTTTGACGCGCTGTCGGACCTGAGTGACACCTGTTACAGCGACCGGATGATCGGCAACTTCTTTCAGCTCACCTGCCCCTACCTGAGGCGCCTCCAGACCATTGCCTACTTCGCCCTCTATCGCCACCGCCACAGTTATCACGCGGCCATCCCCATCTACCGCACCACGCAGGTGCTGCTTGACGTCTACCGCTTTTCGGATCGCTACTACGTGCAGCCGGCGAAGGTATACGGTCGGACGAAGGCGTCACCGCTGTCGGTGTTTCGCTGGGACGAAGAGAGCTTCACCCAGGTGAACGAGAGCGCCGAGATTGCCGCGGTCATGGCGTCTTCGCCCTGGGGAGGACTGCGCTCGGCGAGCTACCGCATGGTGGGCCTCTGGGACAAGACCTTCATGCGCGCCGAGGCGGTGCTGGAGACGATTGCCGCGGGAGAGATTCCCGAGTCGCGAACCCAGATTTCCTTCCGCGAGCTTCTGCGCCTCATCATCCCGCGCGAAGAACGAATGATCGACCTGGCCACGCGCTATCTCACGCTGCAGGATCTGATCGCCGTATGGAAGCGCATGATCGGCACCGGGATGATCGGTGGCAAGTCGGTGGGCATGCTGATCGCGCGCGCGATCATCCGAAAGGACCGACCCGATCTGGCCGCCCGCATGGAGCTGCACGACTCCTTCTTCATTGGCTCGGACGTCTTCTACACCTTCCTGGTAAACAACGACTGCTGGTGGGACCGCCAGCGCCAGAAGGACCCCGAGACCTTTCTGACCGATCTCGAACGCGTCCGCGACAAGATCCTCGCGGGCACCTTCCCGCCCTACGTCATCAAGCGATTCGAGGACATGCTCGAGTACTTCGGGCACGCGCCCATCATCGTTCGCTCCAGCAGCCTGCTGGAGGACAACTTTGGAAACGCCTTCTCGGGCAAGTACGATTCGGTCTTCTGCGCCAACCAGGGCACACCCAAGCAGCGGCTCACCGCCCTGCTCGATGCGATCCGCACCGTCTACGCGAGCACCATGAGCGAAGAGGCGCTCTCCTATCGCCGCCGCCGGGGCGTGCTCGAGCGCGACGAGCAGATGGCGCTGCTGGTCCAGCGCGTCTCGGGCTCGGTCTACGACGGCTTCTTTTTCCCGCAGCTCGCCGGCGTCACCTACTCGTTCAATCCCTACGTCTGGAGCCGCGAGATCGATCCTCACGCCGGAGTGCTGCGGCTGGTCTTTGGCCTGGGAACGCGGGCCGTGGATCGCTGGGACGACGACTACACCCGCGTCGTGGCGTTGAACGCGCCGCAGCGTCGTCCCGAATCGAGCATGGATGCGGTGATCCAGCACACGCAACGAACGGTTGACGTCATCGACCTCTCACAAAACGAGCCGCGCGGCATTCACTTCCAGGACCTGGTTCGCGAGTGCCCGTCGATTCCGCTGCCGCTGGTGGCAACCCGCGACCGTGCTGCCGAGCGCGAGACCCGCGAGATGGGCATGCCGGTGCGTCCGCGCTGGATCCTCACCTTCGACCCGGTCTTTCAGGAGACCAACCTCATCAGCGATCTGCGCGAAATGGTGCAGACCGTCCGAGCCGGGTATGGAACGGAGGTGGACATCGAGTTCACCGCAAACCTGCGAGCAGGGGGATCAGCCTCTGGAGCTGCTGACGCGGGCTACCACATCGACATCGTTCAGTGCCGCCCCTTCCACGCGAGCACCGATGAGGACGAGCCGATCGAGCCGATACCCCAACTGGCCGAAGAGCGGATTCTGCTGCGGTCGGTGGGTGGCGTAATCGGTCACGGCCGGCAGGTGGTGCTGGACCGGATCATCTACGTCTCCCCGGAGGCATACACTTCCCTGCCGGAACCGCGTCGCTACGCGCTGGCCCGCCTCATCGGGCGCATCACCAAGCACCGGGAGCCGCCGGTAGAGCAGATCATGATCGTGGGACCGGGCCGCTGGGGCAGCAGCACTCCGTCGCTGGGCATCCCCGTGTCGTTCTCAGACATCAACAACGTCTCGGTGCTGCTCGAGGTGGACGCCCTGCACGAGGGGCTCGTTCCCGACCTCTCGCTTGGTACCCACTTCTTCAACGACATGGTGGAGATGAACATGCTCTACGTGGCGCACTTTCTCGCCCGCCCGGAGAACCGACTCAACCGCGACTTTCTGGATCTGGCGCCGTCGAGCCTGCTGCGGCTGCTGCCGGACGCGGGGGAGTGGGAAGAGATTGTGCGGGTGATCGACGTCGGCCCGATTACGGCCCCGGATGGTCCGGAAGTAATCCTGCAGGCCGACGCCCTTGAGCAGACCTGCGTGGTCTACACCAACCCCTGATCGAGCATCGCGTCGGCAACCTTCACAAATCCGGCAATATTGGCGCCCGCCACGTAGTTGCGCCCCTGCTCGTACTCTTCGGCTGCCTGGGCGGTTGCGGAGAAGATGCGATGCATGATGTCGCGCAGACGCGAGTCCACCTCTTCGGCCGTCCACGAGAGTCGCATGGCGTTCTGGCTCATCTCCAGACCCGACGTCGCCACGCCTCCGGCATTGGCCGCCTTGCCCGGGCCAAAGAGTACGTCGTTTTCCAGGAAATGCTCCACCGCTTCGGGCGTGGTGGGCATGTTGGCGCCTTCGGCAACCGCGCGACAGCCGTTCTTCACCAGCTCGCGTGCGTCGGATTCTTCGATCTCGTTCTGCGTGGCGCTGGGAAAGGCGACGTCGGCCTTGATCGCCCACGGCCGCTTCCCGTCGTGGTAGTCGCACCCGAACTTCTCGGCGTACTCCGAGATGCGTCCGCGGCGGACGTTCTTCAGCTCCATGATGAACTCGAGCTTCTCCTCGTCGATTCCGTCGGGATCGTGCACAAAACCGCCCGAGTCGGAGACGGTGAGCGGCAGCGCGCCGAGCTCGATCAGCTTCTTACAGGTGAACTGCGCCACGTTCCCCGAACCGGAGACCACACACCGCTTCCCCTCGATGGAATCCCCCGCGGCGGTCAGCATCTCCTGGGCAAAGTAGACTGCGCCGTAGCCGGTGGCCTCGGGCCGGATCAGCGAGCCACCCCAGCCGA
>SLTF01000356.1 GCA_007130025.1 Spirochaetales bacterium
GTAGACAAGAAGATTTTCCGGTACATATTCACTCATTCCGGTTTCCAGGACGATAACGACGCCGAGCATGGCGCCGTCTTTCTCTTTCTGCTCCGCGAGGGAGCGCACGATGTCGGCCTCTTCAAAGTCGACGCGAATCAGCTGCTCCCACACGGCGTGAAGCTTGTCCGTCTGGTTCTCGCCGCTGTAGCAGTCCGCGAGCGTGCGGAGCGCAAACTTGTTCGCGCCAAACTCCAGGATGCGCTCGGCAAGAAACTCAACGATGCCCCATTTCCGGTTGTCGGTGAAGATGGTGATGAGTTGTACGAGGTTTGCGTCATCTACCACCTGGCGCCGGAGGTGAATGACCCCCGAGAGATAGAGTGCGATGATGCTGTTCCGCGTGTGTTGCAGATGTTCATCGCACGCTTCGTTTACCTCGTCTTCGAGTCCGGCTTCAAAAACCTGTTCGAGCATTTTATCGAAATCTTCAAAGTTCCGGACGGTGTAGTTATTCAGCGTGGCACGGGTCCATTTCTCTTCGTTCAGTGCCTCGGTCACCGTAATCATCAGATCGTCCGTGAGGGTCTTCTCAGCCATGTTCCTACTGCTCCTGTCTCAAGTGGTGTATTGGTGAAAAACCTTCGGATCAAGGCTCCGAATCTTCAGCAACACCTCTTCGATCTTGCTTTGGTCTTCGTTTGTGTTCACGTAATGATCGATCAACCAGAAATACCGGTTGAGCAATCGCGCACGGAGGATGGTATCGGGCTCCCGTGCATCGCTGTACTCGCGCTCGAGTGCGTAGATCGTCTGTTTCAAACGACCGTACTCGATCGATCGGAGCTCCCGCTTGACGGTGAACACGCCAAACAGCACTCCAAATACCGGCACCCATTCCAGCAGTGCCGGACCGTCGTACCCCGACTCGCGCACCTTCTCCACCAGGCGCATGATCATCTGGGACTCCAGCGCCGCGATGTCAATTCGCTGCGCGCCAACAAAAAACGCCTCTCGAAAAAAGGCTTTCGACTTCTGAACTTCGTTCACCAGGGCGTAGCAATCGGCAAGCTCGGCGAGAACTTCCGGATCATCGCGCCGGGAAACGGCGCTCTGTTCGTAGAAATGAACCGCCCGGTCGTATGCGCCCATTCCCTTGTAACATCGCCCGATACGCAACAGCAGTTCCGCGTCGGTGCCACCGGACTCTTCGAAAAGACTCCGATAATGCTCGAGTGTCTGGCCAAACACGTGATGGCGAATCGCGTACAGACACTTCTCGGACGGATTGCCAACCCGCTCGACAAACCCATGAAACAGTCTCCACTGCGCGTGGAGGTACTCGGCCTGCTCAAAGCGATCCGTAATAGTGGCCGCCGTTGCTTGACGATCGCGCCAGAAGTTCACATACTTCAACGATGTGACCACCTCAGCGCTGTCAAAATCGACCGCCAATGCCTCCTCAAGCCGTTGCGCCGCCAAATCGATGTCACGCCGTTTGAGGAGGTCGTATGCTTCTTCTAACAGGCGTTCAACCTGATCTTCGTGCTCACGCACGCTGCTTTGGGACATGTTGTTCTGGCGACACACGTATATATATAGAGAGTATACCATTCAGCGGGTGATAGTCAACGCATGGTGCAGCGCGATACCGTTTGAATCGTTTTGGGTGATGCGGTATGATACACGGGTGGCCCGTTTCGCGGGGGAGGGAGGAAAGTATGACTCGTCGAAGCCGCGTGTTCCTGTCGGTGTGTGCTCTGTTGGTGCTTCCCGCGTCTCTGATAGCCGGCGCGGATGGAAGGGCACGCTTCGATGAGGCAATTGCTCACTTTTCGCGCTCAGAGTTTGAATCCGCGGCGTTGCGGTTTCGCCAGATTACCGAATCGCCTTCGGCTCAGGCGCTTCATCCTGAGGCCTTTTACTGGCTTGGTCGGACCCGCCTTGCGCAACTCGATGCGGGCGAGGCGAGACGGTACTTTGATCATGTCATCACAACCTTTCCCAATCACCCGCGCGTGGCGGATGCCCGGTATCATCGGGCCAGAGCGGCCTTTGTCGCCGGAGATGCCCAGCGTGCCCTGGTGGAGTTTGAGGCGTTCATTCGCGGCGAGCCGGAGTCTCCCTTTGTGGCAAACGCGTGGTATTGGGCCGGCGAGAGTCTTCTCGCCCTCGGTCGCCGGGAAGAAGCCCGTGCCCTGTTCGATACGGTGGTTCGAGAGTTTCCAACCAGTTTTCGGGTTGAAGCAGCGCGGTACCGAATCTCGCTGATCGACGTAAGCGAACGCGAAGAGCAGCTGCAGCGATTACTGCAGTGGAGCCACGAAGAGCACCTTCGCACCATTGAGTCGTTTCGCCGGGCCCAGGTTGCGTGGATGGACGCGATAGACGCCTATCGTGCGGCAGCAGAGGAGAATGGGGTGAGCGACCCGGGCATGGTGGGAGCGCTTCGTACCGAGATCGCGGGTCTTCTCACCCGGCTTGCGCAGGCCGAAGCCGAGATTGCCGAACTGCGCGCTCTTGGCTCGCACACACCAACCGCCGAGGGAGACCTGGCCAACCGATTGCGGCTGGCGGAACTGAAAGAGGCAACCTTGCGGGTGAAGGAACAGCTGCTTCTGGGAATCGAATCTCAGGGTGGTGGTCCATGACCTCCCGGGTCGGTCGTTCCGCAACCCTGCTCGTGGCGATCGTGCTGATGCTCGTGGTTCCGTTTGCTGCCGTTGCGCACGAGATAAGCGACGGGTTGCTCACGGTTCGCCTTGATGAAAACAGCGGTCGACTGGCACTGTTCGCCGTACGTGGTGGCCAGACACCGATATCGCTGTTGTTTGAACCGGATCCACGAACATCAACCCTCAGCGTGCTGGAGGGAAATCGCATTCATCGCATGGGCGACTCGGGAGGCTTTGCGCACACCTCAGAACGAACGGCCAACCGCCTCACAGTGGAGTGGCGATCTCCGTCGCTTCGGGTGATACAACACGCGGTGCTGGACGCACGCGCGCCGGGTCAGGTTCGCATCCGAATTGAAGTGACAAACCTTTCAGAAACCGCGCGACCGATCGGCATTCGCTATCTGCTGGATTCAGCGTTTTCCGGCCTGGATGGGACCTTTTTCCGAACCCAGGCGGGGCAATCCGTAGCAACCGAGTATCGAATGCATCCCTCACCGGCCAACCGCTACTGGGTTTCATTGGGGCGTGAAGGAGCGTTCTTTGTGGTTGTGCACGGCGACGGACTGAGTGAGCCTGAGGCCGTGGTGTTTGGAAACTGGAAGCGGCTGCACGATTCCCGCTGGGATTACGCCGTATCGAGCCGACGCGGATTCAGCCTGATTCCGTTTTCCATGAACGACGGCGCCGCGCTGATTCTCTATCCAGGCGGAGCGCTGAATCCGGGATCATCGAGGACGGTAGATCTGGTATTGGGTGTTGGCGACGCACCGGGAGATCGGATCGCCCGATTTGACGGCGCCATGCTGCCGACGGCGGACGAGGTGCGTACGGACTCCGACGCCGCTTTGGTCGCGCGGACGGCGGCACGAACGGCCACGAGTTCAGTGGAAGAGGTGAACGAGATCCTGAGGGAAATCAACCGCCTTCTGGCCTCTGCGCGGGCGGTGGAACCCGGCGACGTAGAGCTGCTTCGCCAACGCCTCGAAGCGATTCAGCGTGAGCGATGAGCCATAGCAGCAACCCCAGAACACCACCACGCGTCCCCTACCTGCACACCAAGGCGCTGCGGCAAGCGGACCGGCTGTTCCGGTTGGGACGGTACGGTGAGGTGATCCGTCTGCTCGAACCACAGGTGTTTCTCTATCGGGAAGACCCAACCTACTACTTCTACCTTGGGACCAGCTGTCTTCTGTCGGGCGACGCGGGCGGGGCCTTCTCCTACCTGAGCCGCTCGAGCCATATCGGATCCGATTCGGTAGAAATCCTTCTGGCTCTCGCCGCAACCCAGGTTCGCCGGCACCGGGAGGATGAAGCTCTGCAGCTCTGGCTCGATGTATTGGAACACGAACCACGCAATCGGATCGCGCGAAGGGGACTTGCGCTGTTGCGGGGGGCCGCATCCCCCGCGGCACTCGCGGAGGCAACCGACGGTGAGCGCATTCAACGGTTACTGCCTCGCTTTCGGCGTCCGGTTTCAAGGCCCATGCTGATCGCCGTGGCGGTACTCTGCGTGAGCGTCGGAGCCGTAATTCTGACCCCATTGATTCGGGACCGGATTGCCGCCAACAACCAACTGGTGGACCCGCGGGAAGGCGTCGAGTTGACGCTCATCGGCCGAGATCCCGGATCACTCACCGAGTTTGAAGGCCGATTCCGCGTCATGCTGACCGAAGCGGAGATTCGCGAGAGTTTTCAGCGGATGGGGGAGGCCTTCAATTCCTTTCGAGACAACCTCGCGATGCGCGAAATCAATCGGATACTCAACTCCAACGCCTCAACCGAGTTAAAACGGCGGGCGGCGCTTCTTCGCGACTATACCAGGACGCCCACCTTTCTCACCTTCGATGACAACGCAACGTTTGCGCAGGTGGCACAGGATCCCTGGCTCTTCGCGGACAGTTACATCCGGTGGAGCGGACGAATCAGCAATCTGGACATCAGGGAAACCGAAATTCGGTTCGACCTTCTTGTGGGATACGAAACGGAACGAATACTGGAAGGGGTAGTTCCGATGCACATGCAATTTGCCGCGCGCCTCTCGCCGGGGATGTCGGTTGAGGTGATTGGCCGCGTTGTGGTGGAAGAGAATCGTCTCAGGATGGTTGAA
>SLTF01000074.1 GCA_007130025.1 Spirochaetales bacterium
GGAGCGCCCACGGGAAACCGTCTGCATCGACGAATCGTTCGTTCGGATTGCTGGACGGATACAGTTTTGTCAGCGGCTCGCGGTCGATCAGGTGAATCCCTTGTCGTGTGTTACGAACGTAAATCCACGGATTGTAGGGCGGTTCTGACAGCGGTGCCGCAGAGTCTGCCCGGTTCTGTGCATTGGCAAACTCCAGCGTGAACCACGCCGATTTGCCCACCGCAGTACCGGAGTGTTCAAACAGTTCGACTTCCACCGGCGCGGTGACACTCGTCGGGCCCTCCGAGCGCGTCGCGCCCGACTCGTCCACGTAGTGGCGCACCAGATTGGCGCTGCCTTCAAAATCGTCGATCCGTAAGCCGAAGCGGTGGTTGTAGCCCGCGAGCTTCACCACCGCGGTTGCGTCCACGCGGATGCTGGTGATGTGGCCGTCGGCGTTGGAGATCTCCTGGATCCGGTAGTTGGCGATGAAGTCGTTGTAGTCTGCGTCGCCCGCGTTGGCTCGGCCGAAGAGGTCCTCAAAGGCGATGGTGAGGTTTCCGTCGGCGGGGACGTTCAGCACAAAGGCGGAGTTGGGATCGTCGGGGAAGGCGTCGTAGACGTCGGGAACGCCGTCACCGTCGCGGTCGGGCAGACCGGGAGCGAAGGCCGCGGCCCCAATTGCGCCCGTCGCCTGCTTGAGGCCGAGCCTCCGTTGCACGCGCTCCAGTTCCACCATCCGCGGGATGCGGATGCGCCGCGACTCGAAGCCTTCCGCGGTGACGGTGAGGAACATATCCGCCGGTGCGGACGGAAGATAGACGGATCCGCGCAACGTGCCGTCGGCAGCCACCATGCCGCTGAAGACCGGGTGATCGTTCGCTGTGGTAACTCGAACCACTACCGAACGGTCACCCGGCGCAAACGCGGGCTCCACCAGCAGACCGGCTTCGTCCACCGCGTAGAGGTCAATCGTCAGGTCGAGGGCAACGGGAAAGAGGGTCTCAAAGGTGAAGTCGCCCGAGAGCGATCGAATCTGATCGGACACCTGATCCGCGGGGAGCTGAGCGCTCCCGGTAGGAACCCCGCTCCCGCCGCCGCGACCGCTTCCCATGGGAGACGGACAGCTCGCCATCGCAAGCGCCAACAGCGCAATACCACCGATCATCGCATATTTTTTCATCACTCTACCCTCGCAGGACCCGAACCACATACCCCAGGAACCGTTCCATACCACTCGCTGGAATCATCTATGATTATACCGCGGTCGCCGCGTTTATACCATTATCGGCCCGGATTCTGCGTCTTCGAGCGCCAACCGTGGAGCAGGCGCTGATCCCGCAGTCGAGCCTCGGAGACCAGGACTCGATTACCTGTTTCACGCCTGCTCGGTTCCTTCGTTCAAGATCTGCACGTACGCTTTATACGCAAAGATGCGGTCTCGTTTCCGGCCGGTGATTTCATGGGCAATCCCGAGCCTGATCAAGGATTCGATTCCTTTTGACGCGGCCGGGAACGATAGGCCGGTATGCGTACAGATGTGCTTGAGGCTCGCGAGTGGTCGCTCGCGCAGCACCTGGAAGACTCGCAGTGTAGTGGACGCGCCTCGGCCCGACTGTCCGATCGTCTGCGCATCGTGCTGAACAAGGGAAAGCAGCCGTTTGGCGGTCTCCACAGCATCTGCCGCCGTTTGTTCAACGCCCTCGAGAAAGAAATCGAGCCAAGCTTCCCAGTCTCCCTCGGTGCGCACGACATCGAGCAGACGGTAATACTCTGAACGGTGCTGTTTGAGGAACAGGCTCAAATACAAGAGCGGGCGGGTCAAGAGCCGCTCGTGATGCAGGATGAACGCTATGAGCAGACGCCCGATGCGGCCGTTTCCGTCAAGAAAGGGGTGGATCGTTTCGAACTGGACGTGCGCCAATGCCGTCTTCACGAGCACGGGGTACCGGTTGTTCTCATCGTGGAGGAATCGTTCCAGAGCTGACATGCAGCTCCCCACCTGCTCGGGGGGTGGTGGAACAAAGTGGGCATTACCGGGGCGGGTGCCCCCGATCCAGTTCTGTGACCGGCGGAACTCGCCGGGTGCCTTTTCGTGACCTCTGCCTCCGTTCAGCAAAATCGCATGCATTTCGCGGAAGAGACGAAGAGAGAGCGGAAAACCCTCCTCAAGCCGTCGCAGGCCGTGCTCAAGCGCCGCCACGTAGTTGGACACCTCCACTACATCGTCCAGCGGTACACCGGGGCTCTCCTGAAGCTCGAAGAGCAGCAACTGGTCGAACGTGGATTGTGTTCCTTCTATCTGGGAAGAGAGCACGGCCTCGCGTCGAACATATGCATAGAGAAACAGATCCGGATCAGGCAAGAGCAGACTCACACTGTCCAGCCGACCCAATCCAAGGGTTGCCCGCTCGAGCAACTGCTGCCGTTTTGAGTCGATCGCCAGCGGCGGTTCCGGTGGAAGCGGTGATGGAACGAATGCGCGGACGGTCTCACCAGCGATGATGCTCGTCTCGTAGCGACCGGTCGGACCGCGCCTCATGGTTCGTCTCCCTTATTCAACGATCGTTGAATAGCGTCGGATCTTATTTCACGAAACGGCTGTTTCGCTTCATAACGAGGAGCTTACCCGTTCACACGCTCGAGAGTATACCCCCGCGGACGAGGTGCTCCATGAGATCGATCATGAAAAGATCAACACCATGATGACGCTGATCAGGCTCTTTGGTTGGGCGCTGTCGCGGAGAATCCGAAACTCCGTCGGACGGGAGAAGATTTTTCGCCAATCGTGAAGCATCCTGCCACTTTGCCCCGTATTACCAGTTGGAGCGTGCGCAGTTGTGCGCTATACTCCAGGGAGGAAAGGATGCACGCTGTGGACTGGATCGACGAGATGGAGAACACCCTCGCCGACGCGGTTGAGGTCAGGAACCGCGAATCGCTGCACCGCTACGTGGTGCAGGTCGCCCATCGCTTCGGCGAAGGCAACGAAGACCTGCGGGTGATTCCCGCCATCCTCGGAGAAATCAAAGAGATCAAAGAGGATATCCTCGCAATCAACGTGGAGATCAAGGACGTCAAGAAAGACATCCTTGCGACGAACGCCGAGATCAAGGATATCAAGAAAGAAATCCTCGCAGTCAACACGGAGATGCTTGGCATCCGGAACGACATTCGCGTGATTCACGTCCGCATGGAAGCGTCCGACAAGCGATTCGAAGATCTTACCCGCCATATCGACACCCGGTTCCGGGAAACGCAGCACAACCTGGACAGGCGCTTCAACGCAATGCAGGCGATGACCGCCCTCGGATTCACCGTGATTGCCACCATGATGACGCTGATCAGGCTGTTTGGGTAGGTATCGAAGACGTTCCGGCTCGCCCTAGAGAAAATCCCCGAGTGCGATGCGCTCGCCCGAGAGCACCTCGCTGACCACGGAGTCACCCTCGCGGTAGTAGTCGGGTTTCTGAAACCGGCCGTCGTCTCCAAGACGATAGACCATCACCCACGGGGCGTCGGCGTTGACCACCCAGTACTCCCGCACGCCGTGGCGCTCGTAGAGCTCCAGCTTGACGGTGAGGTCTTTGTGGCTGGTCGATGGACTGAGAATCTCGATCACCAGGGTGGGCGAACCGATCGCGCCGCGATCGTCGAGCGCGCTCGAGTCGCAGAAGACCGAGATGTCGGGTTGCACCACGGTGTCGGTCTCTTCGTCGGCAGAGAATCGCACGTCGAACGGAGCGACGTAGGTCTCGCAGGATCCGCGATCGGTGATGTCGGAAACGAGCCGCACGAGTCGCAGAAGTACCTGCTGATGTCGTCGAACCGGAGCCGGACTCATGGAGTACGCCACCCCGTCGATCAGCTCCCAGCGCTCATCGTCGTCCCACGAGGAATACTCGGCGTAGGTATAGCGTTCACTTCTGGTCTTTGGTACGCCCATGTCTCACTCTCGTTGCCTGAAGTATACCACACTTCGATACCGTCTGTCCGTCTGCCTCCTCTTGAGTCCACCGTTTACGCCGTCGTATACTATGAGCGTTCGACACAGACGACAAACAGGAGGTGCGCATGGGCTTTTCCTCACTCCGCTTGAACCGCAGCGCGGCGGCGGTCGCCCTGTGGCTCCTTGCGCTGGCGCTTCCGGTGCGCGCACTCGCCTTCTCTCCCGAACACCTCAACCAGGTGACCTTCGTCAACCAGACCGGGTACGAGATCGTCTATCTCTTCTTCTCCCCTTCGGACAGCGAGTACTGGGGGGTCGACATTCTGGGTTCCGAGCGCACGCTGGACGCCGGGCAGAAACTCACCTACCTGGTCTACTACGCCGACGAGTGCAACAACTTTGACTTTCTGGCGATCGACGAGGACGGCGACGCCTACACCATCTGGGACGTGGAGCTCTGCGACGGGACCTCGCGCGTGTTGACGGTGTCGCTGTCGGACCTCGCCGGGCCGTTTGGCGAGCTGGACTTCGCCTCGGTGGAGCTTCGAAACGCCCTCATGCACCGCATCGACTACCTCTTTGTTTCGCCGGCGGACTCAAACAGCTGGGGCGTGGACGTCCTCGACGCCCGAACCACCCTTTCACCCAACCAGACCGTTGAGATCCTGGTGCTTCGCAGCGCCCTTCAGGAAGAGTACGACCTGCTCGCCGTCGACAGTGATCTCGATCGCTACCGGTTCCGCTTTCTGATCGACGCGTCGCGGCACTACAGCTACGACATCGAGTACTCGGATATGGTTCGCCCGGAGGAAGAGGTTACCGCCGCACTGGATCGGTGAATCCCACCGGAATCCATCCGCCCGGATCGGCCATGGTCTGATCGATGAGGCCCAGGGCGACCGGAGCGGTCAGTTCAGCCGCGAGGTAGGTCTTGCCCTCGAAGGGGAAGCGCCACCCACTGCCCGGGACGTTCACGCCGGCAACCGCGTGGGCGTACTCGGTAGAGATGAGCAGAATCGCGTCAAATCCCAGATGATGAAGCAGGATCACGTAGGTAAGGCCCAGCGAATCGCAGTCGCCGCGCTCCTGCTGCAGCGCCGCGATGGGCGAGAGCAGCCGCGAAAGCGACTCGGTCTGGTAGTACTCAAACCCCTGCAACCACGCGAGCAACTGGTGCGGGATCTGCTCGTTGGGAACGCCGGTGCGCGCAAAATGGTCGGCGAGATCCTGGGCGAGCAGGCCCAACCGATCGAAGTTGTCGCGGTGGATGGCGCGGTAGTAGCGCTGCCACGCGGTTGCCCACGGGGGGAGACTGTCCGGATCGGGCCGCCGGTAGGGCCCTGCGCCGTAGGTGCTCAGCACCCGCGCCTCGCGCTCGATCAGCACCTCAGCCGCCTCGACCTCGCCCGGGTCTACTCCAAAGGCAACGCGCCCCCCGTCGATGGAAATAAACTGCCAGTCCGGCTCCGGCCCCGGATGCGGGAAATAGAACTGCGCGATCGGTCCCGGCATTCGGCGCGCTTCGGCACCGGGAGAGAAGGAATCAATGGCAGAGAGCAGCACGTCGTGGTAGGTCTCGTAGTGCTCCTCGGGCGCGTAGCCCATCACCGCGAAGCTGCGGTTGCCCGCCTGCACAAAGACCACGTAGCCGCGCACCCGGGCTCGCCCGGCGGCAAACTGGTAGTCGGCAAGGATCGCTTCGTACCCGTTGAATCGAAACTCCGCCGTGTCGCCCGTTGCTCGAAATTGAGCACGCATGAAACGCTCAAGGGCATCGGCTGATTCAAAGCGGTCATCAAAGGAAAACACCTGAAAGATGGCGCGCCGCGCGGGATCGGTAAAACTGACCTCTTCGGCGACGTCGGCGCGGACCACCGTCCAGCCGATGGGAACGTCGAGGTAGTAGTCGTAGCCGGGGTTTCGAAACCGCTGCGCCCACGCACTCCCGGCAGAAGCCAGAAGCAGGGCCAGCAGAAAAAGCACAATTTTCGCACCACGGTATCGGGTATTCCGCATCGGTAACTCCTCTTTTCTGTTTGTCGACCGTTTTCGTCCAAACCCAAACGGCGCCGGCTGACACCGCTACGCCCTGCCCTTGTCGCGGAGAAGCGCAACCCGCTACAATCGGGCCCATGTCGTCGGTAACGGTCACTCCGTCAAGGCTGGCGGGAACGGTCTCCATTCCCGCCTCCAAGTCTCACACCATTCGCGGCCTGGTCATTGCCACCCTCGCCGAGGGCCGCTCGCATCTGTACGAGCCGCTGGACTCCCAGGATGCGCGCTCGTGCATCACCGCCTGCCGCGCCTTTGGCGCCGAAATCGAAGAGCGCCGCGACGCCACGGGTCTTCGCGAGCTGGTCATTACCGGGGTGGGCGGGCGGCTTCGCGTTCCCGACAACGTCGTGGACGTGGGAAACTCCGGCACCACCCTCTACATCCTGGCCGGGTCGGCCGCCCTTGCCGACGGCTGGACCGTCTTTACCGGTGACCACCAGATCAGAAACCGCCCCGTGGGCGCCCTGCTCGGTGCGCTGCGGGACCTGGGCGCGGAAGCGTTCACCACACGCGCCAAAGACGCACCGCCCTTCTGCCTGCGTGGGGCCCTCTCCGGTGGGACCACCTCCATTGAGTGTCCCACCAGCCAGTATCTCTCGAGCCTCCTCATCGCGCTGCCGCTGGCACGCGGCCGATCCGTGATCGAGGTGCCGCTGCTGCACGAGCGCCCCTACGTGGAGATGACGCTTGCGTGGCTCGCCGACCAGGGGGCCGACATCACGCGCAGCGGCTACGAGCGCTTCGAGATCGCCGGCAACCAGGGCTACCGCGCGGTGCAGACCCGCGTGGCGGGAGACTTCTCCTCGGCTACATTCTATCTCTGTGCGGCGGCAATTACCGGATGCGAGCTTCGGCTCGAGGGTTTGGACATGAATGACCCCCAGGGCGACAAGGAGGTGGTCTCCATCCTGCGCTCCATGGGCTGCCGGGTCGAGACCGACGGTACCGGCCTGGTTGTCGCGGGACCCGAGCCGCGCAGCGACGGTCGCGGCCATCTGTCCGGCGGCGAGTTCGACCTCAACGCCATGCCGGACGCCCTCCCCGCCCTGGCGGCCACCGCCTGCTACGCAACCGAGCCGGTGCGGCTGGTGAACGTGCCGCAGGCGCGCCTGAAAGAGACCGACCGCATCGCGGTGATGACCGCGGAGCTTGTCCGCATGGGAGCCCGGGTACGCGAGCTCCCCGACGGCATGGAGATCCATCCCGCCGAGCGTGGTCCGATCCTGCGCGGTGCATCGGTAGAGGGACATCACGACCACCGGGTGGTGATGGCGCTGGCAATTGCAGCCCTGGGCGCCGCGGGCGCCACCGAGATCAGCACGGCGGAGGCGGCCGCGGTTACCTTCCCGGGATTCTTTGCTGCACTGGAGTCGTTGCGGGCATCATGATCTTCTTTGACGTGGACCACACCATCACCCGCCACCCGACCGGCCGCCGCTTTGTGGAAGCGGGATACCGCATGAAGCAGTTTCCCCTGCGGCTGCTGCTGCACATGCCGGCGTTCTACCTGCGCTACCGCCTTGGCTTCCTGACGCAGGCCGACCTCAGCAAGGAGGTGGGCGCCATCCGCGGGCGCACCCGGTTTCAGCTCCAGGCGATCGCCGAGGAGGCGGTCGCCTACAGCATGAAGCACGATCTCTTCGTGCAGGCGCTCGACACGGTCCACCGTCTGCAATCCGAAGGGCACGAAACCGCCATCGCCACCTCATCGCTGGACATCCTGGTACGCCCCCTCGCCGAGCGGCTCGGGATGCAGGCGGTGATCGCCACCGAGCTTGAGTTTGACCACGAGGTGGCAACCGGTCGTGCGGCCGGGGCACCCTGCATCGGGCTGGAGAAGCGGCGTCGGGTTCTGGAGCTGATTGAATCGCGTGGACTCGCCCCGGCGGAGTGCGGCTTCTACACCGACAGCATCAACGACCTGCCCGTGCTCGAGGCCCTCGGTACCGCTGTGGTGGTCAACCCGGACCCGAGGCTGCGACGGGTGGCCCGGGCGCGCGGGTGGCGCATCGAGCGGTTCAACCGGTAGCGTCTGTTCCAAAGCGTGTGCATGTTTTCCGGTGATCGTGGTATAGTCGCCCGCATGAACTACGCAACCTGGGACCGGGATCAGATCGCCGGCTTGTTGCTGGACGCGGGGCGAACCGCGATGCAGTACTTCAGCGATCCCACGATCTCCATCAAATCAGACAAGTCAATTGTAACCGAGGCGGACACGGCCATCGAGCGGCGGCTGGAGGAGCTCTTCGACCACCCCGATGCGGGCGTCTACCTGCTGGGCGAAGAGACCTTCGAGACCCACGACGCGGACTACTTCACCCGTGCGCTTGCGGGCACCACCTGGATCGTCGATCCCATCGACGGCACCTCGTCGTTTGCCTTCGGCCTCCCCTCCTGGGGCGTCTCCATCGCGTACGCGCGCGACGGCGTGATCCGCGAAGGCGGGATTTTTCTGCCGGTCACCGGTGATCTGATGATCACCGACGGAGGAAGGGTCTTCGTACAAAAGCTTGGACACGATCCGGCGGGGTGGAACGCCGACGCACTTCGCCCCTTCTCCCGGCCGGAGATGGATCCCAAACGGATCGGTCTGGTAAGCGTCTCTCAGGAGGTCGCAAAGAAGGGCCGCTACATCGGACCGCAGTCGGTACACGCCAACGGCTCGTGCGTCTTCTCCGCCGTCTACCTGGCCCTGGGTTCCTTCATCGGCTACATCGCGAGCGTCAAGCTCTGGGACATCGCCGCGGCGATCGCCATCTTCGACGCGCTCGGGTTCACCATGAAGTTTGGCCCGGATCAGCGCGTCGGTCCGGAAATCACCGCCGACAACTACCTGATGAATAACGACGGCGGCATGCACTGGAAGATGGCGGGACACCTCTTCATCGCCGACAGCGAGCCCCTCTGCGACTACCTCATCAAGCAGGTGGAACCGCCCTTGCCAGCACGCGGTTGAGCCGCTTCACGAAGGCCGACGGGTCGGTAATCGGCACATTCTCCACCAGCAGCGCCTGCTCGAGCAGCAGGAAGGCCACGTCTTCGATCATCGCCTCGTCTTCCATGGACTTCAGCCCGGCGACAATCGCGTGATCGGGGTTGATCTCGAGGATCGGCTTGACGTCCGGCATCTCGGCCTGACCAAGGCTCTTCATCAGCTGCTGCATCTTCATGGTCGGATCGCTTTCGTCCACCACGATGCACGACGGTGAGTCCGACAGGCGCACCGAAACCTTTACGTCCTTGACGCGATCTCCGAGTGCCTTCTTGATCTTCTCGACGGTTGGCTTCGCATCCTTCGCCTTGCCCTTGTCTGCTTCGTCGGCAATGTCGTCGCCCGCGTCGCTGCGATTGATCGCCTTGAGCTCGGTATCCTTGTAGCGCCCGATGGTCGGCACGACTATCTCGTCGATGTCGTCGTCCATGATCAGTACTTCGATGTTCTTCTTGCGATACGCTTCGAGCAGCGGAGAGTTCTTCAGGCTCTGCTCGTTGTCGCCGGTCACGAAATAGATCGCCTTCTGGTCGGGCAGCATGCGCTGCTTGTAGTCGGCGAGGCTCGTGTACCCGTCCTGCGTGGACGACTTGAACCGCACCAGCTCGAGCAGGGTGTCGCGGTTGCCGAAGTCGGCGTAGAGCCCCTCTTTCAGCGGGCGGTTGTACTGCGCGATGAACTCGGCGTAGCGCTCGGGGTCTTCGGTGGCGATGCGCTGCAACTCGCCGAGCATCTTCTTGACCGCCGCCTGGCGGATGTTGGCGAGCACCCGGTTGTGCTGCAGGGTTTCGCGGCTGACGTTCAGCGGCAGATCCTCGCTGTCGATGATGCCGCGCAGGAAGCGCAGGTAGGTCGGCATGAGGTCGCGCTGGTCGTCGGTGATGAAGACGCGCTTGATGTAGAGCTTGACACCCGATCGGTAGTCGGCGTTGTACATGTCAAACGGTGCGTGCCTGGGCACGAAGAAGAGCGTGGTGTACTCCAGCGTTCCCTCTGCCTGCGTGTGCAGGTAGAAGAGCGGCTCGTCGTCGTCGTGGCCGATGCTCTGGTAGAAGGCGTGGTAGTCTTCGGGCTTGAGCTCGCTCTTCGACCGCTTCCAGAGCGCGCTCGCGCTGTTGACCTGCTCGACGGTGGCCTCGGTCCCCTTCTCCTTGCCCTTGTCGTCGTACTCGGTTTTGGTGAAGTGCAGAAAGATCGGGAAGGCGATGTGGTCGGAGTACTTCTTGACGATGTCTTCGAGCTTCCAGCGCGAGGCAAACTCCTTGCCGTCGTCGTTCAGATGCAGGATCACGGTGGTACCGCAACTCTCGCGCTCGGCGGTTGCCACTTCGTACTCGCCCTTTCCGTCGGAGGTCCACTTCCACGCGTTGTCTTCCCCGGCCTTGCGCGTGATCACCTCCACCGAGTCGGCGAGCATGAAGACGCTGTAGAAACCCACGCCAAACTGCCCGATGAGGTTGGAGTCCTTGCGCTGATCGCCGGACAACTGCGACAGAAAGTTCTTGGTGCCGGAGCGGGCGATGGTGCCGAGGTTCTCCACCAGGTCGGCCTCGTTCATACCAATCCCGCTGTCAGAGACGGTGATCGTCTTCTGGTCCTTCTCGTCAAACGAGATATCGATGCGCGGCTCGAACGCGAAGTCCTTGAATTGGTCGTCGGTGATGGTCAGGTACTTCAGCTTGTCCAGGGCGTCCGACGCGTTGGATATCAGCTCCCGCAGGAAAATGTCGCGGTGTGCGTAGAGCGAATGGATGATGAGATGCAGGAGCTGCGAAACTTCGGTCTGAAACTGATGCTTGGACATGATTCTCTCCTTGTCCCTCGGTGCGCGTAGAGATTTCTGGTGTATGGGCGGAAATATACTAACAGGGCACGGCGATCGGCAACCGGAATGAAGTGGTGCGAAAAATGTGCTTTGCGGTTGACAGGTTCCCACGGCCGTGTTAACTTTTAGACCGACGGTCGGTCTAGACCAACCGTCGGTCGATTCAAACACCCGTTTCAGCCTGGAGGCCCAGTGAAGCAACACGACGAACGACGAAACGAGATCCTCGACGCCGCGTTGCGGCTCTTCTTCTCGCAGAGCTACTCCGAGGTTTCGGTGGCGACCCTCATCGACGAAGTGGGGATTGCGAAGGGCACCTTCTACCACTACTTCCGCTCCAAGGAAGAGCTGCTCAGCGAGCTCGTCCTGCGCGAGGCCGGGCGGCAGCTGCCAAGCTATGCAGCGATCGCCGAGGACCCCTCGCTCACTGCGGACGAGAAGGTGCAACAGATGTTTCTGGGCATGGGCGCGTGGAAGGCGGAAAACCGCGAGCTGATGATCGCGAGCATGCGCCTTCTCTACCGCGACGAGAACATCCTCCTGCGCCACAAGCTGGAACAGGCGTCGATCGAGCTGTTCGCACCTCCGCTGGGCACGGTGATTCATCAGGGCGTGAACGAGGGCTGTTTCCATACGCCCGACCCGGCGATCGCGGCAGAACTGATTCTCAGTATGTGGACCGCACTGGCACAACGGGTTGCGGAACTGGCGGTGAGATGCGACGCGGAGCCGGAACTGGTCGAGCCCATCCTCGCCAGGATGCGCGCAATCGAGACCGCCATCCAGCGATTTCTGGGTGTCGCGGACGGAGCCCTCACACTGATCGACGAAACCCATATGCGGCGCATCCTCATGCCGCAGGCTCAGTAAGGAGACAGAGATGATTACGGTCACCAACGTACAGAAACAGTACCAGGACGGAGACACCACCGTACACGCCCTGCGCGGCGTATCGCTCTCCATCGAGCAGGGCGAGTTCCTCTCGATCGCGGGACCATCGGGCTCGGGTAAGACCACCCTGCTCAACCTCATCGGGTGTATCGATACGGCCACCGCCGGCGACATCACCATCGACGGCCGCACGGTGGCCGGGTGCGGCAAGCGCGAACTGGCCGCCATCCGTCGCGAAAAGCTCGGCTTCATCTTTCAGTCCTTCAACCTCGTTCCCGTGTTGACCGCCTTCGAGAACGTCGCCTTCAGCCTCACCCTCACCGGTACGCCGGACGCCGAAGCGCGCGAACGCACCATGGCGATCCTTGATGAAGTCGGCCTCGCGGGCATGGAGGAGCGCCGCCCGTCGCAGCTCTCCGGCGGGCAGCAGCAGCGCGTCGCGGTGGCTCGGGCGCTGGTCAAGGAACCAACCGTGGTGCTGGCCGACGAGCCCACGGCCAACCTCGACTCGCGCACCGGACACGCCATCCTGGAGCTGATGGTCGAGATGAACCGACGCCACAACACCACCTTTATTTTCTCCACCCACGACCAGATGGTGATGGACTACGCGCGCCGCCTGACCATGCTGCACGATGGGGAGATCGTCTCGGACGAGCGGAGGAGCGCATGAAGTTCCTGGTACGGCTCGCCGCGAAGAACCTCTGGCGATACGGCCGCCGCACGCTGATCACCGCGGCCGCCATCGCCCTGGGGCTTGCCACCTACGTGCTGCTGGACTCCATGCTGGTTGGTGCAGACGAAGAGAGCGTGCGCAACCTCATCTGGTACGAGACCGGTTCGGCGCGAATCATGCACCCCGACTACTGGGACGAGCGCGACCGTGCGCCGCTTCGGCACGTAATCGAAGATCCCCAATCGGTGCTGGACGCCGTTCGCTCTCGGGACGTTGCGGCCACGCCCCGCACCACCTTCTCGGGCGAGCTCATCGTCTGGCGCGACCCCTTCCCCGAGGACGGGTCGCTGCTGGTGCACGTCACCGCAATCGACCCCGAGACCGACGGGCGGGTCTACCGCTTTGACCAGTGGATCAGCGACGGGCGTCCCCTGCAGGAGGGCGAACCCGGTGTGATCCTGGGTTCGTGGCTCGCCGAAGATCTGGGGGCCGAGGTCGGCTATCCGCTCATCATCAGCGCCCGCTCGCGCTACGGCGCCCGTGTGACCATCGACGCGGAGGTGGTGGGCATCCTCAACAGCCCCAACCCGGTGATCAATCGCGGAGGCATCTTCCTGCCGCTGGACATCGCCGATCTCTACCTGGACATGGAGGGAGCGGTGACGCAGATCGACCTGCGCTTTGCCGACTACGCCCGGGTTGAGGCACCGATCGCGGAGCTGGAGGAACTGCCCGCGCTGCGTGACCTCTCGATCGCCGACTGGCGACTCCTTGGCGCGGACTACATCGCGATGATGGAAGCCGACAGCGTCGGAAGCGGCATCATCCTCTTTCTGGTGTTTATCATCGCGGCGGTGGGCGTTTCCAACACCATGCTGATGACCATCTTCGAGCGCACCCGCGAGATCGGCATGATGCGCGCCCTGGGAATGGACGATCGAGCCATCCGCAATCTCTTTCTGATCGAGGCCTCGGGCATCGGCCTCATCGGCGCGGCCGCGGGGGTCGCGCTCGGTGCCCTCGGAAACATCCCCATGGTTCGCGTGGGCATCGACTACTCGGCGATGTTCCGTACCATGGACGCGGGCTACCGTTCCACCGGCGTGCTCTACGGCGCCTGGGTGCCGTCCACCTTTGTGATCGCCGCCCTGATGGGCATCGTCCTCGCGGTGATTGTCGCACTCGTTCCAACCCGTCGCGCGCTGCGCATGAACATCCCGCGCGCGCTGCGGCAGCAGTAGGAGGTCGCCGTGAAACTGTCAACCATCGCGTTCCGCAATATCTCGCGAAACCGGCGTCGCAGCCTGCTCTCCATCACCGCGATTGCGGTTGCCGCGCTCTCGATCACCGGACTCTTCTCTCTGGTCGAGGGGATGCGCATCGAGCTGGCCACCAACATCCAGAGTTACTCCACCGGCGAGGTCCGCATCCGCCATTCCGACGTCGACCGGTTTGAGATCCTCAACCCCGTGCACCTGACCGTCGAGAACGCCACCGAGGTGATGACCATCCTCGACGGTGTCGAGGGCGTTGCCGCAACCGTGCCGCGCGTTGAGTTTCCCGGCGCGATCTTCCTCGACGATGACACCGTCCGTGCGGTGGGGGTGGGGATCGACCTCGAGCGCGAGCGCGCCCTGCACGACATCGACGCGCGGCTGGTGTCAGGCCGCTTTGCCGAACCAGGCCGCAACGAGGCGGTGGTGGGCACGCGCCTCGCCCGGGAGCTGGGCCTCGGCATCGGCGAGCGCTTCACCATCCTCACCACCACGGCGCTTCGCGGTTCCAACGCGATGACCTTCGAGATCGTGGGCCTCATCGACCTGCCCGTGCCCGCGCTCGCGGCAACCTGGTTTCTGGTGCCCATCGACCGCGCCCAACACTTGATGCGCATGTCCGACCAGGTCTCAAGCGTCCTGACGCGTCTTGAGGCGGGCAGTTTGGCAGGCACCTTGGCCGGCTCTCCCACCGCCGGTGCGACCGCCGTCGCGACCGCCGCCGAGGCTGCCCTGCACGCCGCCGGGCACGAAACCCTCTCCGCGCGCGCGTGGAACGAAATCTCGGACACCTACTCGCTCATCGAGACCTTCACCATCGTCTACGACATCATCGCCCTCTTCTTCTTTGTGCTCGGTTCGTCGGTGGTGATCAACACCACCATGATGGTGGTCTACGAACGCACCCGCGAGATTGGAACTCTGTCGGCCATGGGAATGGGTGGCGGCCGGCTGATCAAGCTCTTCTTTCTGGAGGGGCTCTACTTGAGTGTCGCCGGGGCCGCCCTCGGGGTGGCGCTGGGCGTGGTGCTCAGCCTGGTACTCGGGGTAACCGGCATCAACATGGGCGACGCAATCAGCATTGAAATGGAGATTGGAACGGTGATCTACCCGGTGGTCAATCTGCGATCCACCGTGGTGGTCTTTCTCTACTCCGTGGCGGTCGCGTCGATCGCCGCGGTGCTTCCCGCGCGCAAGGCCGCCCGGATCAGCCCGGTCGAGGCGCTGCGCGCGGTGTAAGCAGCAGGATAACCGCACACGCTGCAAACCCGAAGGAGGCAGTTCATGAAAGCAGCAGCAATAGTACTCATGGCCCTGATCCCGGCCGCCGCTCTTGTGGCGCAGAGCGCCGAAGAGATCATCACGCGCATGGAACAGAACCAGGTCCACGATACCAGCCGCATGGAGGGGCGGCTGATCATCAACGACCGCTTCGGGAGCCGCACCAGCAGCTTCATCAGCCACGCGCGCGGCGCGGACGACGCCCTCATCGAGTTCACCAGCGCCGGGGAGCGGGGGCAGAAGGTGCTTCGCACCCGCGATGAGGTCTACCTCTTCTATCCGGACGCCGCCGAGCTGATCCGGCTGCAGGGTGCGGCCCTGCGCGACTCGATGCTCGGAAGCGACGTCTCCTACGAAGACATGACCGGCAACCGCGCCCTGCTCGACAACTACCGCGTCCGACTCACCGGCGAGGAGACCGTAGCCGGACGCCCAACCTTTCGGGTGGAACTGGAGGCACGCAGCCGCAACGTCGCCTATCCCCGGCAAACCATCTGGGTCGATCGCGAGCTGTTTGTCATGCGCCGCGCGGAGCAGTTCAGCGCCAACGGCCGCCTGCTCAAGGAGGTCGAGGTCAAGGAAACCATGGAGGTGTCCGGCCTCACCTTTCCGGCGCGCATGGTGATTCGGGACGTTCTGAAGCGAAACAGCTCCACCGAGTTTGTGATCGATACGGCAGAGGTGAATATCAGCCTGCCGCGGAACATCTTCAGCCTGGAGTCGCTGCGATGGTAGGGCGTGGTGCGAAAATTGTGCTGTGGCACACCCCGTGTGGTGCGAAAACTGTGCTTTTTCTCCTGCCGGCGCTCCTGGGCCTGGCCGCGGGTGTCGCGCCACCCGTCCACGCCGAGATCCGGCAGTCGGTGCGCATCGACGCCACCCACGCCCTCACCCACCTCGGCGACGGCGACTGGGGCTTCGCCGGGATCGGGCGGGCGCGGCTCGACTTCCTTTCGGCGGGGAACCAGTTTGCCCGCGGGCAGCTGCGCATCGACGCCACCATTGTGGACGCAGCCATCGGCGACGAGTCGGTTCCCGCCGGGCTCCTGCTGGACATCCCCCGCGCCTGGGTGCGCGCCCGCTTCCCCCTGGGCGAGAGTTTCCTGCACACCACGGCCGGTCGCGCCCGCATCACCTGGGGCGACGGCGCCTTCTTCAACGCGGGCGACACCATCTTCGGTGCCGTCAGCCGCGATGCCGACCTGACCGCCGACACCATCCGCGACGAGGCGCGCTGGCTCTGGAGCGCCTTCATCCCGCTGGGCCCCTTCGCCTTCATCGAGCCGATCCTCCTCGCACCGGAAGTGCGCATCGAAGCGGATGCGGGAGCGTCCTCAATCGACGCGGCCCTGGGTGCGGAAACGCCGGGCGTGTGGAACCTCTCGGTGGGAGGCCGGGTGCAGGGACAAATCGCCGGCATCAAGAGCGAGGCGGGGTACCTCTATCGTGGCCGTGAGCTGCTGCACACCGTCTCGGCGAGCGCGCAGGGCCACCTGCGGCTCTTGCCCGGCGGCGTCGGCAGCGACCTCTACGCGTCCGCATCTACCGACCTTCCGGCCCCCGGCGCCGAGGAGAGCGACGCGGCGTGGGAGAACCTGGCGCTCAGCGCCGGCGCCCTGCAGATCCACCGTCTCGGCGGCGATGCAACGCTCTCACTGCGACTCGAGAGCCTCTGGCGCCCGGCCGCAGCGTGGAGCGACCGTGGCGATCCCGCAGCCGTCTACGCGCTCACCCTCTTCCCCGAGGTGATCTGGTCGCCGGCCCGGAACGCAAGCGTCTTCCTGCGCAGCATCGTCTCGCCCGTCGACGGCTCGGCGATGATCATCCCCGGCGGTTCGTGGAACATCTTTCAGGACTTCACCATGAGTCTGTTTGCGTTTGTGGCTGCGGGTGAGTCGAGCGACGTCTTTCACCC
>SLTF01000045.1 GCA_007130025.1 Spirochaetales bacterium
AGAGCCGGAAGCATCAGCGGTCGAAGCCGCCGACGAACCGGCTCGGGCCGGCGCCGCGGCGCCCTCCTCGGGAAGCGATTCGCCCGCCTCGCCTATGTAGCCGATGGTCTCGGTAACCGGGACCACCTCGCCGGAGCCCTTCAGGATCTTGAGCAGGACTCCGGCGAACTCGGCTTCCACCTCCATCGAGACCTTGTCGGTTTCGATCTCGAGCAGGGGTTCCCCGACCGTTACGGTGTCGCCCTCGTTCTTGAGCCAGCGGATGACGGTACCGGTTTCCATGGCCATTCCGGCCTTGGGCATGATGACGCTCTGTGCCACGTTGTGCCTCCTCTCGCGCCCGGCCTAGGCCAGCAGGCCCTGGATGGTCTCGCGGATGCGCTCCGGCGTAGGAACGGCGTTGCGTTCGAGCTCCGGGTTGTAGGGAATCGGAATGTCGAGACCCCCGAGGCGACGGATCGGTGCATCCAGATAGTAGAACGCTTCGCTGTCGGCGATGATCGCGGCGATCTCGCCGCCATACCCGCCAAACTGCACCGCTTCGTGCACAATGAGCACCCGTCCGGTCTTCTTCGCCGACGCGATGATGGGCTCGGCGTCGAGCGGGCGCAGCGTTCGCGGGTCAACGATTTCGATCTCAACCCCATCCTTGGCGGACATTTCGTCGGCAATTTCGATACAAGTGGGTACCATACGCCCGTAGGTCACGATGGTCAGGTCCCTTCCTTCCCGCTTGACGTCGCTCTTCGACAGCGGAACCGTGTAGCTCTCCTCGGGAACCTCGCCCTTGCGCCGGTAGAGCAGTTTCTGCTCCATGAAGACCACGGGGTTGTTGTCACGGATCGCAGAGATGAGAAGACCCTTGGCGTCGTAGGGAGTAGACGGAATGACGAGCTTGAGCCCCGGCACGTGGGCGTACCACGCCTCCAGGCTCTGCGAGTGCTGCGCGGCGGCGCCGGTTCCCGAGCCTGCGGGAGTGCGCAGCACCATGGGGACCTGGGCCCGCCCGCCGAACATGTAGCGCATCTTGGCGGCCTGATTCACCAGCTGGTCCATCCCGATGGTGATGAAGTCGCTGAACTGAATCTCGACAATGGGGCGGGTTCCGGTCACCGCCGCGCCCGCAGCCGCGCCAACGAGCACCGCTTCCGAGATCGGCGTATCACGAACCCGCTCTTCACCAAACTCCTCGAACATGCCCACCGACACGCCAAAGGCACCGCCGTACAGCCCGATGTCCTCGCCGAAAAAGAAGACATCCGGATCCCGTCGCATCTCCAGGGTCATCGCTTCGCGAATTGCTTCCGCGTAGGTAATCTCTCTCATTGCGTTCTCTCCTGCTGCTCAGCTGTCCAGCCGCCTCAGTCGGCGTAGACGTCCTCGAGAATGGTGTCCACCGATGGATCGGGACTGTTGCTCGCGTACTCCACCGCCGCCTCGATATCTTCGTGCGCCTGCTTCTCAATTCCGTCGAGCTCTGTGGCGGTCAGGATCTTCTCTTCTTCCAGCCAGGCGCGCAGCCGCGGGATGGGGTCGAGAGCCTTCCACTCTTCGATCTCTTCCTTGGTGCGATATTTGTTTGCGTCGCTCTTGGAGTGCCCCTTGAACCGGTAGGTGTTGGAGATCAGCAGCATCGGTCCATTGGTTTTCGCGTATGCCTTCGCTTCTTTGACGGCGTGGTAGACCTCAAGGAAGTCGTTCCCGTCGATGGTCTTGCCCGGAATGCCGTAGGACGAGGCCCGAACGGAGAGATCGTCGATGTTCATGCTGCGTTTGGCGGACATCGACATGGCGTACTGGTTGTTCTCGCAGATGAAGATCACCGGAAGCTTCCAGATGGATGCCAGGTTGACCGACTCGTGAAACGAGCCTTCGTTGATCGCCCCGTCGCCGAAGAAACAGACGACGATGTTGTCTTTTTTCTTCAGCTTCAGGGTCATCGCGGCGCCAACCGCAATCGGAAGTCCACCACCAACGATGCCGTTTGCCCCGAGGTTCCCGCGGGTGAGGTCGGCAATGTGCATCGAGCCGCCCTTCCCCTTGCAGTAGCCGTCCGCCTTGCCGAGGAGCTCCGACATCATGCGGTTGATGTTGATTCCCTTGCCGATGCAGTGCCCGTGACCGCGGTGAGTACTGGTGATGAGGTCGCTCTCATCAAGGTTTGCGCACGCACCAATGGCGGACGCCTCCTGCCCCGCGCAGAGGTGGGTGGTTCCGTGTACCATACCTCGAGAGAAGAAGTACGCCACCTTCTCTTCAAAGTTGCGGGTCTGGAGCATCTTCAGGTAGATGTCCGAAAGTTTTTCTTTGGTGAGTTCGGGTGGTCGTTTCGTCTGCTGTTTGGTCGCCATCAATACCTCCTCGCGGTCCCGTGGGGCCTGCCCACGGCGGTTTTCTCCATCAATCTATCGTTGTCGGCGTAGAAAGTAAAAATTTACATTGGTAGAAATTTTTCTCATTCCTGAGAATAATACCGTGGAAGCTGGTGCGTGTCAATGATAGACTCCTCCAGTCGTCGGCAGATTTGGGCGAAAGTGGAAATTGTTGCATACCCTGAGATTATTTTCTTGACAGCTAAAATATCGCGGTTTATAGTGACGAAACCATATGTCCCTGGTACAGACCGAGTTCTGAAAGGAGAGTTCCTGTGGATTTTTCGAGCCTGGTGAAACCGGATCTCATCCTGGAGTCTCTTGATGCCGCGTCCCGCATGGACGCATTGACACAGATGGCGGAATACCTTCGCAGGAGGGGGTACGTCAAGGAGAGCTTCGCCGAGGCGATTCTTGCACGGGAGCAGGCACACCCCTCAGGTTTGCCCATGGAAGGTCACAAGATCGCGATTCCCCACACCGATGCCGAGCATGTCGAGCAGTCTGCCATTCTCTTCGCTCGGTTGATCAAGCCGGTCCAATTTCAGTGCATGGGCGAACCCGATCTCACGATCGACGTTCAACTGATCTCAATGTTTGCCTTGAAAGAGGCAAAACAGATCGGTGACCTGCTCGGCGCACTGATCACGCTCTATCAGGACAGTGAAGCGCTTGACCGAATTCTGAACGCACCGGACGCCGTAACCATCTATCGCGAGCTCAAGACGGGTGTCGCGTTGGTGAACGGCTGAGGAGAGCCGCCATGAGTCTTGTGATCACAGGCGTCGCAGCGTCGCCGGGAATCGCCTTCGGAACAGCATTCCGATACGAACCCGTCGACGTTTCATTTGATAGTCGCGAAATCACCGATGCGGGCACCGAAGTCACTCGGCTGCACGCCGCGTTTGACTCAGCGATTTCCGAGATCCGGTTGCTGAAGGATCGAGTTCATGGCGAACTCGGGGAAGAGTTCGCACACATCTTTCGGGCCCAGCAAACCGTGCTGGAAGACGAATCAATCCGCTCGGAAATCGAAGAGGAGATCACCGCACATCTTCGGTGTGCGGAGCAGGCTGCTTCGAAGGTGTATCAGCAGTACGCCGACCTTTTCGAAGAACTCGGCGAAGACGACTACAATCGGTCACGCGTGGCGGACCTGAACGATGTCAGCAGACGCGTCATTCGAAACCTGCTGGGCAAAGCGGAGGCCGACCTCGCCGCAATTCCCGGCCAATGCGTGGTCGTTGCTCACGATCTGACACCGTCCGATACCACCATGATGGACAAGGATCGTGTCGTTGGCATTGTCACCGAAAAGGGTGGCGTCACGTCTCACGTCGCAATTCTGGCCAAAACGCTTGGGATTCCCGCCGCCGTCAGCGTCTCCGGGATTATGGAGTCGGTGACCGATGGCCAGCACATTGCGCTGGACGCTCGCGACGCTGAGGCGGCTACCGTTACGGTAGAACCGTCATCAGCGGAGCGGCAGGAGCTTGAAACCGCTGTCCAGAGCTATCGCGCATATCTGCAGGAACTGTCTACCCTGAAGGACCTTCCTCCGGTCACAACCGACGGACGAACGGTAATCCTGTCGGCTAACATTGGTGCGCCGTCCGATCTTGATTCCGCGCTCGAGAACGGAGCGCGGAGCGTGGGGCTCTATCGCACGGAGTTCCTGTTCCTGCAGTCGAGCAAACTCCCCGACGAGGAAAAGCAGTACCAGGCGTATCGAACCGTTGCAGAGCGCTTGGACGCCGGAATGACGGTTATTCGTACGCTCGACATCGGTGGCGACAAGAAAATCCCTTCGTTTTCCATCCCTCCCGAGGAGAACCCATTTCTCGGATACCGGGCAGTTCGCATCAGCCTTGCCAATGTGGATATGTTCAAAGCGCAGCTGCGCGCGATCTATCGCGCCTCGGCGCACGGAAACGTCAAGATGATGTTCCCGATGATTTCATGCGTATCGGAAGTGCGTCAGATCAAGGGGATTCTCGATGAAGTTCGCAGCGAATTGAAGGCCGGTAACGTTCCACATAATCCGGACGCCGAAGTTGGGATCATGCTCGAGATCCCGTCAGCAGCAATCATGGCGCGTGAGCTCTTACGTGAAGTCGACTTTGTCAGCTTCGGAACCAATGATCTCACCCAGTACCTGCTTGCTGCCGACCGCATGAATGAGAACGTTCGCACCTATTACCGGACGTTTCATCCGGCGGTATTCCGGATGATCAAGACGGTAACGGACGAGGCTCACGCCCAAGGGAAGTGGGTTGGCGTCTGCGGTGAACTGGCAGGGATAACTGATGCGATCCCAGTGCTCCTCGGACTTGGGGTCGATGAGTTGAGCA
>SLTF01000123.1 GCA_007130025.1 Spirochaetales bacterium
GGGGTTGCCGCTTTCTTTGCCGGAGCCGGAGCCGCGGTCTGGATTTCGTCGTTCGTGATCGAAACGTCGCCGGTCTTCCCCGCACTGACGCCGTCCGCCCTGGCGCTCACGATCCTTCTTGTGGTGTCAGCGGCAGCGCTCTGTTCCGCCGTAGAGCTCTGCATCAGCCTCTGGGCACCCTCAGCCAAGGCCGCGCAGGCGTACGCGCTCCCCGTTCTGATTCTGTCGTCCGCCGCCGGATACGGTGCCACGGCGGTTGGATATCCCTCCGACGCTCCCTGGTCCGCGGCGGTTCCGCTCTTGAACGTGGCGGTTGGACTGCGGGCGGCTGCCGGGAACTCGTCACTGCCTTCGATCGGGTGGATGATGGGAACCATGGGCGTGCTCGCGGGACTGGTGTGTGCCGCCCTTGCCGCGGCAGCCTGGCTCTGCGGCCGGGAATCGGTGCTTCGGCGGCAATAGACCGCGACAGAAACACCGGCCGGTCGGTGATCCACGGGCCGGACTGTGGTCATACTGCGCTTGACAGCGACGCGCGGGAAGGGTACCGTGGCGACAACCAATCGAGGGAGGAAGCACAGTGGGAACCGTTGTCACCGTTCTGGTTGTTGTGATTCTTGTTATTGTCCTGATCCGAATTCTCTAAACGTGCCTGGGCGTTCGCCCTGCTGAGACGCACGGGTGCCGTCGAGCGCTACGCCGAACGGACCGTGATGTCCAGCTCGATTTCGGTCTTCATTGAGTTGGAGATCAAACAGTACTTCTCAGCCTTCTCCACCAGCCGGTGAGCCTTTTCGACCGCGTCGGCGCCGGGAACCACCACTTCCGGACGGATGACGATCTTTGTGATTTGAAAGCCCGCCTCGGTTTTTTCCAGTGCCCCTTCTGCCTTTGACCGGTACGACACAAACTCAAACTTCGAGTTCTCCGCGATGGCCAGGAAGGTCGTCATGAGACACACCTCCGCAGCGGCCACGTAGAGGTGCTCCGGCGACCAGATTCCCGGGACGCCACCGGGGAATTCGGGCGGAGTCGCCACGCCGAGAGCCGGGAGTCCCGGCGGCGTCTCGGTTCCAACGCGGCCTTCTTTCCATTCAAGACTGGTATGATACACGTGTGAATCGGACAAAACACGCCTCCTGTGACGTTTATGGTTGTGGTGCGGGAAGTGACCGGGGCGGTCAGCCCTTCAGGTCTTCGCGCGCCGGCGAGAAGAGATCGAGCATCCGTACCGGGACATCGAGGGTGCGCGCGCCGTGGGGTACCCCGCGCGGTACGTAGTAGTAATCGCCGGTGCGCAGGACCCGCGTCTCATCCCCAATGGTCATCTCGATGGTTCCGTCGAGCACCAGTCCCATCTGCTCGTTGCCCTCGTGGCTGTGGATGGGAAAGGTGGCGTCCGGTGGAAACCGGTACTCCAGAAATTGAAATCCCGGAGCGTTGAAGATGCCACGACGAACGCCGTTGTCGAGCGTCTCCGACGGAAGGTCGGAGGCGCGGAAGAACGAAGGGATATCTGACGGTTTCATAGTACGTTCAGGATACTCCAGGTTTGGGCTCCATGCAACCACCGCCCGATTCACCAAGCTTCGCGGCATTTGCCCGCTAATGCGGCAGACGCGGTTTCAGGGTTCCGTAGGCGATCGTTCCCAGGAATGCCCCAGCCAATGCGAGCAGGATTCCCCAGTAGCCCGCTCCGAGCAGGGCGTAGAGCGGTCCCGGGCAGGCGCCGGTGAGGGCCCAACCAAACCCAAAGATGATACCGCCCACCAGGTTTCCGATCTTGTTGAACGGTTTGGCTTCCAGCTTGATCGCCGAACCGTCAACTGCCTTGACGCGAAACTTCCGGATGAGGGCCACCGAGATCGCCCCAACGGCTACCGCGCTTCCCAGCACACCGTACATATAGAACGACTGGAAGTGGAACATCTCCTGGATGCGGAACCACGAGATCACCTCGCCCTTGATGAGTACGATGCCGAAGTAGAGACCGATGAGAAAGAACTTGAGCAACTTCATGACCGACCTCCTACAGCGCCAGTACCAACGGAACGACAAAATGTGACACCAGCAGTCCACCGATGAAGAACCCGATCACCGCCACCAGCGAACCGACGCTCAGCATGGAGAGGCCCATCACCGCGTGTCCCGAGGTGCACCCGTTCGCGTATCGGGCTCCAAATCCCACCAGGAAGCCGCCTCCGAGCAGCGAAACCAGCGCCGTGGGGCTGAACAGGTTGGCCGGCGCAAAGATTGCCGCGGGTTGCAGCCCGTCGATGACCAGGATTCCCCAGCGGGCGAAGAGTGCGCGAGCTCCCGACGAGATCGCGGGAGCGCTGGTGCCGTCGAGCGCCAGTGCCGCAATGCCTGCGCCGACGATGACTCCGGCCACCAGCGCGAGATTCCACATGGATGCCTTCCAATCATACTGGAAGTACTTTGCCTTGAGCGGCAGCGTTGCTGCGCAGATATGCTGAAGCGACGACGAGATGCCAAACTGTTTGTTCCCCAGAATCAGAAGGATAGGCACCATCAGTCCGAGAAGCGGCCCGGTTACGTACCACGGCCACGGTTGCGATAAAAACTCGATCATTGTGAAACTCCTCCATTGGATTCTCAGTTTTCGCTTGTCAAACAAGATAGCATATACTACTATATAAGTAAAGTTAGATATAAAGATTTGCGGAGACCGCATGAGGAGGACCGATGTTTTTGAGGCAGATATACGACGACGCACTCGCCCAGGCGGCATACATGGTTGGTTGTCAGAAAAGTGGAGAGGCCCTGGTTATCGACCCCGAACGCGACATTGATCGCTACCATGAGCTTGCAGCAGCCCACGGCCTGAAGATCGTTGCGGTGGCCGAGACCCATATCCACGCCGACTTCGTCAGTGGGGCCCAGGAGTTTGCTGCCGATCCCCACGTAACCATCTATCTTTCGTCCCTTGGGGGTGAGGACTGGTCCTATCGCTGGCCGACCGCGGAACATCGCGTGCACTCTCTCAAAGACGGCGATCGGTTCATGATTGGGAACGTCGAAATTCAGGCGGTCCACAGCCCGGGCCACACGCCGGAACACATGAGCTACCTGATCATCGATCGCGGAAGCGGCGCGGACCAGCCGGTGGCCATCGGCACGGGAGACTTTCTTTTTGTTGGCGACGTGGGACGCCCCGACCTGCTGGAGAGCGCAGCCGGTGTCGCCGGTGCAATGGAGCCCTCGGCGCGCACGTTGCAGGGTTCGCTTGCGCAGCGGCTCGCGAATCTGCCGGACTTTGTTCAGGTACTGCCGGGGCACGGGGCGGGCAGCGCGTGCGGCAAGGCGCTTGGGGCGTTGCCCAGCTCCACCGTGGGCTACGAGCGACTGTACAACGGCGCGCTGCGGCTTGCTCAGAATGACGCGCAGGGTTTTGTGCAAGAGATTCTTGCGGGGCAGCCGGAACCACCGCTCTACTTCAAGCGCATGAAGCACGTCAACCGCGACGGTATCACCGTAACCGGTGGCGTGCCCAAGTGTGCGTCCGTAGATCCTTCGGTGCTGAAATCGATCGTGGGTCGCGACGGCGTTCAGGTTCTGGATGTGCGCGCAGACCGGGGCGCCTTTGAGCGCGCCCACCTTCAGGGTTCAGTCTGCGCACCGCTTTCCGGCGGTTCGCTGGTTAACTCGGCGGGTTCGTTTCTCACCGGTGAAGAAGAGATCGTCCTGGTTGTCGACAGCGCGGTCCATGTGGATGAGGCGGTTCGCCAGCTCTACCGGATTGGTTTCGACCGGTTTGCCGGTTGGATCACGTGGACCGACGCGCAGTCGTCGGGATTGCCGGTACAGCACCAGGAGGTCATTGAGTTTGACCACTACGTACCAGAGAAGCTTGCTCCCGGATGCCGCATTCTCGACGTACGAACGGTAACCGAGCACAACGAGGGGCACCTTCCACACGCCATTCACATCCCCTACACGAGGCTCCGCGATCGGGTGTCCGAGCTTCCCGCTGAGGTCCCGTACGCCGTCTACTGCGCCTCGGGTCGGCGAGCATCGCTCTCCGCATCGTTCCTGCGATCCATGGGATATCAGGTCGTGCTGCTCAATGGCGACGGAAGTAACCACTTCGCGCGATCCGCGGCGTAACGGCGGGTGGCGCCCATGTACGTAGCGCTCACGGTAATCTTCGGCACCGCGGTTGGTCTTTCGCTGGGACTGACCGGTGGTGGCGGCTCCATTCTTGCAGTGCCGCTTCTGGTCTACGGGCTGGGCTTGGACCTGCGCGCAGCCGTGGCGATTTCGCTGGCGGTGGTGGGGCTTACCTCCCTGTTTGGTGCAATCCTGCAGGCGCGTTCGGGAATGGTGGTGTGGCGCGCGGGGATCATCCTCGGTACCGGGGGGATCCTTGCCGCCCCCCTGGGAGCCAAGCTCGGCGCCGTGCTTCCCGACGATCTGGTCCTGATCCTGTTTGCCGCACTCATGGTCTATGTTGGCATTCGGATGGCGCGGGGTGGTGCGGCGGACGAGGTGCCGGTGGGTCGGTTCAGCTGTACCCGTGACGAGGCCGGCAACCCTGCGCCAACCCTCTCCTGTGTCATCAAAATGGCGGGAGCCGGTGCGGTTGCGGGAATCCTGTCGGGCTTCTTCGGGGTTGGTGGCGGATTTCTGCTGGTGCCCGCGCTGGTCTGGGTGGGGTCTGTTCGCATCGATCGCGCGCTCGCCACCTCA
>SLTF01000062.1 GCA_007130025.1 Spirochaetales bacterium
GCATGGCGATCAGACCGGCAAGCGTACCGATCATGCCAAAGGCAGGAGCAATCTTGCCCCAGTCGTCAAACACCTTGATTCCCGATTCATGCCGTTCCTGGATCTGGTTCAGGTCGTTGTAGAGGATGGTCTTGATGATATCGGGGTCGGTTCCGTCGACCACCAGTTGCAGCCCCTTACGCATGAACTCGTCTTCTACCTGGTCCATGTTGTCTTCCAGAGCGAGCAGGCCTTCGCGACGCGCACGCTCGGAGAAACCCACGAGTTCGTTGATGATCTTCTCTTCCTGCCAGTCGGGAACCCGCATGGCGTGCCGGGCGTACTTCATGATCCCGAGCATCCGGCTCATCGGATTGGCGACGAGCATGGCGGCAAAGGAGCCGCCAAGAACCATGATGGCCGAAGGGAGGTTGATGTAGGAACCGGGCGCCCCACCCGACGTCAGAATCGACATCGCGATGAGAACGAATCCCGCGGCAATACCAATGATCGTTCCGAGATCCATACTCCCCTACTCCTCGTTTTTGAACGCACCGATCTGGCGACGGTACGCCACAATGCGCTCAAACACCGACTGATAGTCCTCCTGGACCACCAGCCGTTTCCCGGACAGCATGACCAGCGTGATGTCCGGGTTCGCCTCGATGTACTCGATCTGATGCGGATTCACGTAATAGTTTTTTCCGTCAAGGCGCGTTACCAGAATCACCGCTGATCATACCTCTTTTATCGTTTCAGTGTTAACACTTCCTGAAGCATCTGGTCGGCCGTCTGGATCGATCGCGAGTTAGCCTGGAAGCCGCGCTGCGTGACGATCATATCGGTGAACTCCTGCGACAGGTCGACGTTACTCATCTCAAGCGTGCCCGCGATCATGATTCCCTTGCCCGCGGTGCCCGGGGCACCAATATCGGCCAGGCCGGAGTTGATCGTCTGCACGTAGTTGTTCTCGCCCGCCTTCTCGAGTCCGCCCGGGTTCACAAAAGAAGCCAGCGCAATCTGTCCGAGGGTGCGGTTGGTTCCGTTTGAAAAGACCCCGGTGATCTCACCGGACTGATCGATGCGGTAGTCCTCAAGGTATCCCATGGGAAAGCCGTTCTGGCGGAACACCTTGGTGGAGCTCTGCGACGAGTACTGCGTCATGGAGTCGGTGAACGCACCCACCCGCCCGAGGTTCAGGTTGAAGCTCTGGGTTGCCGGACCTTCCGGCAAGCCGGTATCGGGATCGATAGGTATCGACGTCTCGGGTACCTGGAAGCTGATCGCTACCGAGATGTCACCGTCGTTCTGCACCCCACCTTCCGGGTTTGAGATCGACCGAAGGGTGCCGTCATTGGAGAACTCCACGATGAAGGTCTGAGCGTCGGCGCTCTCCACGCCGCCCACCGCGATGGTCTGCAGCGTCTCGTCGGCAAGTTCCGGGTTGATCTGCACGGTGGCGGTCCACCGGTTGGGCTCGTCGGGAATACGGGTAAACGCCACGTCGAGGGTGTGGGTGTTGCCAAAGGTGTCAAAGATGTCGTACTGGACCGTCCAGGTTCCTTCGCGCACTTCCGCCGCGCTGGAGTCCGGATTGATCACCGGGGTGTTCTTGTTGAGATTGCTCGCCAGAAAGACCTCGGTGGTAGCGGCGGCCGGGTCCTTCCCCCCGATTGGGATCACCAGGTCCTCGAGCGATGCAGAGGTGTTGATGATGGTCTGACCGTCAATCACCTCTGCCTGCCATCCCTGCACCCGCATCCCGTTCGCGGGATTCACCAGCATGCCCTGCTCGTCGAGCGAGAACGCACCCGCGCGGGTGAAAAGGTTCTGGTCGCCACTGCGCATCACGAAGAAGCCGTTCCCCTGAATGGCAACGTCGCTCTTCACGCCGGTGGTCTGCAGCGAGCCCTGGGTGTGGATCGTATCAATCGCGGCAACCTGGACTCCCAGTCCAACCTGCTTCGGGTTGACACCGCCGACCTCGACGCGCGGTCGTGCCGCACCTTCCATGGTCTGCGAGATCATGTCGTGAAAGTTGACCCGGCCCCGCTTGAATCCCGTGGTGTTGACGTTTGCTACGTTGTTACCAATGACGTCCATGCGGGTCTGGTGGTTCTGAAGACCGGATACACCGGCCCATAGTGAGCGCATCATGCCGAAGCCCCCTTATTCCTGTACTCGACGTATCTGAGTCTGATCGTAATACACACCGTTTACCAGTATCTGGGGGAAGTCACCCCCGGTTATCTCGGTGACCCGGCCGGTTACCAGGCGCTCACCCTGCTCGAGCTCCACCGTCCGCCCCAGGAGATCAAGGGCGCGGCCGGCCGACAGCATCCGCGACAGCTGAGAGAACTCGGTTGCCATGTTGGTCATCTGTTCCAGCGACGAGAACTGAGCCATCTGCGCGATGAACTCTTTGTCTTCCATCGGTGACATCGGATCCTGATTCTGCAGTTGAGCGATCAGCAGTTTGAGAAAATCGTCTTTCCCAAGCGTCTGCGTAGCGGGTCGCCCCTCGTTCAGTTCGGCGTTGAAGCGCGTCACCGTATTCTGCAATCGTGCGACCTGATCGCCACTCATCATGTTGGAGATATCCATCTCGCCTTCTTCTCCTTACGCGTACAGACTTACGCGACTGCTGTCGTCATACCAGCTGGTCAGCTGGGGAACCATCTCATCAAAGCCCCGCGCCACCCGCCGGCGATTCCCGTGGTGCGGTGAAGACTCCTCGTGTGAGTCGCCCTCACCAACGGTCACTTCAAGTCCTGCCGTTTCCAGCCCGGCGTCCCGCAGCGCGCGTTCCAGCGCCTGCACGTTCGCTTGAAACGCATCCCGGACACTTCCATTTTCGACAATTATCCGGCCCGCTATACGGTTATCTTCCAGGTGCAGACTGATTCGCACCCGCCCCAACTGCTCGGGGCGCAAAGTCAGGCGAATATCGCCACTCGACTCACCGCGAACCACCAGTCGTGCATGTCGGACCAGCTCCGGCTGCAGCTGCTCGCGAAGAGCCCTTCCGGGGGTCAAATCCGGGCGTTCGCCGCCGGCGCCCCGTGCTGGACCATCGACGCCGTCGCTGCGACGACCTGCGACCGTGGCGTCAAGTTCAATTTTCGGGCTGCTGCCTTCGGGGCTTTTCCCCTCCGCACGCGCTTCACGCGCGGCTTCGGTACGGAGATCCCGCACGTCCAGCCGGACACGTCGCGATCCTTCGGCGGCGTCTGCGCCGCGTCGCTCGCGCCCCTCGGCCGGGTCGTCCTCGGCGGCGTCATCGCCGGACAGTTCGGCCCGATCCCGTTGGGACACCGCGACACGGTCTTCCGCACGGTTCTGCTCCAACGAGGCATCGATCTCACCGTTTCCTGCGGCGGCATGTGCCGCGCGCCGCCCGGCCGAGGCGGAACCGGTATGTTTTATTTCTGCGTCTTCCGAAGCGTCCTTTTCGACGGCACCCACGGCAGCAGCCATGCTTGCCTTGTCGCCGCCATCGCGTACGCCGTCTCCCGCGGCTTTCTGCCCCGTTGCGGCGTCGGATGCAGTACGGAGAACGGATTTTCTCGCCGCATCGGCAGTGCCTTCTCCGACGGCATCGGCGTCTTCCTCTGCCGCACTCTGATCGGGTGACTTGGTTTCCGCAGCGGCGCTCCGGCTGCCGGACGCGGCAGACGCGTCGTCACCCTGGTGCGCGCGGACGGACCCCGACGTGGCGGCGGTTTCGGCGTCTTCGTCGTCACCTGACCGCTTGCGTTTGGCAGACTCTCTCGATTCCGTCTCCCCCGCCTGCTGTGCGGCACCCTCCTCACCACTCGATGTGGTGCGGTCGCTGGAAGACGGTTCGGTGCGTTCGGAATTGGTTCGTTCGGTCTGGTCGAGACGCTTCGATGCGGCGTCGCGAGCGTCGTCATCGCGGTCGGACGCCCTACGGGCTTCGTCACTGCGGACGCGTTCGTTGGTACGATCCTGCGTGCGGGACGTGTCCTGCGTGCGGGACGTGTCCTGCGTGCGGGACGTGTCCTGCCGATGGCGGTCCGCGGCGATGTCATGGGGAGTATCGGCCGATGGGGGGGGGCGATGCTCGAACCGGAGGGCCGATTCGAGGCTGTGGAGAAAGTCTACGCTGCTTCCCGTCGAACCCGGCGAGAAAGCGATTGCCCCGTGCCCCGCCTGCATTCGAGAGGGGACGAAGAGATCGGGAACAGCGGATAGCGATGTGCCTGTGGTATGCACCACTCGAGCACCTCCGGTTTCACTCGGCGGCCCTGATCGTCATCTTTCGCTGAATTTCCGCCGCGCGCTGCGGGGGAAACTGCGACAACCAGAACGGCACCAGCGAGAATTCTCCAGCGTCCATCGCGATCCGCTCAGTCACCTGCAACGTTTCGATCAAGAGCTGGTCTTCAAAGCCCTGCAGAATCGCAACCGCGTTATCGGGAGGCATCCCGGTAAGGTTTCGCGAAATCTGCTCGACCCTTGCTCTTCTATTCTCGTCGTCTCGCATCCTTTGGTTGAACGAAATCTCACGATCCTGCAATTCGGCTTCTCTGGCGCGAATTTCGTCCTGCAAGGCAACCAGGTCGGCCGTGGCGCTCTGGAGCTCACGTTCGCGCCGAGCAATCTCCTCGGAGAGCAGCACCATGGCCTCTTCCCGTTTGGCCAGCCGGACGCTGTCAAGAAGAATTGCATCATCA
>SLTF01000208.1 GCA_007130025.1 Spirochaetales bacterium
GCTGCTGTCGCGTACAACCGGAACGCTGAGCAAGGGAGAGCTTCAGCGGACCATCATCGGCTTCAGCCTGCTCTACGGATCACGGATTGTACTGATGGACGAGCCGGTGTTTGCGCTCGAAGAGGATCGAAAGGAGCGGGTGTTTGCCTTCCTGATGGAGATTGCGGCGGAGACGGGGGTCTCCATCTGTTACTCCGCTCATAACCTCGAACTCACCGGCAGATACAGCACCTCGATGATGCTCTTCTTCAAGGACGGCAGCGTTCGCGTTGGGCAAACCGGCGAGCTCTTGCAGCGCACGACCATCGAGGAAGCGTATCAGGTCCCCTACGACATGCTGTATCGCAAGGAGTACCTCTACCGTGAGATGCTCAATGCGATGCCGCGTCCGGGCGGGGGGTAACCGATTTTCTCGGTACGGAACCGGTTTCGCCGTCAGACGGCTGATTACGCCACGTCGCAGCCAAATCGGACGATGACCGCTGCGAGCAGAAACCGAACCGGTCCGTTGTCCTGAATGGTTGCCACTTCCAGCAGGTCCTGGAGCTCACCAAACGCGCGGTTGTCGGTGTGGCGGCACAACTCGTCCAGGGCTTCGGCCGCGCCGGCCAGCGTCTCGGAGTCTCCGCGCACCAGTCGCTCCACTGCCGACCCGCGGTCCTCATGCGAATTGGCCAAGCGGGGGCGCAGCGGGCCGGTTCCCCGCATTCCTGTGGTGCCGCATTCACTCTGGTAGTCGTCAAGCATCTCGATTGCCGCCGCGGGATCCGCAAGGAAGGCGGTGTAGAGCGGGTAGAACCACGCTTCGATATCCAGCAGGCCGGCGATGGCGAGGATGATCTCGTCGGCCGCGTAGCGGGGAAGCTGCGGTGCGCGAATCGCGGCGATGAGTGCGTGCAGCGAATCGGTGGCGCGCAGGATCTTCAGCGCAACCGCCGCATGAATGATCACCAGTGGGTTGCCGGATTCCTCGAGCGCACGCTCCATCTGGGGAATCGATTGCCGGTCCTTCATGCGCGCGAGCGCCACCATGCTCTTGGCGGCCAGGAGGTAGTCTGCTGAGCGCATCGCGGTTCGCAGCGCGGGCCTCGCCTCCTTGATCTGCTTGACCCCGGCAATCCGTGCGGCGATGTAGGCGGTGGTGAATTCCTGCGTTTTGATCTCTTCCACCAGCGCCTCAATCACGGGAGGCTCAACGGGAACGCGGGTGAGAGCCTCCAGCGCGTCGGTTCGCACCGCAAAGCTCGGCGACCTGAGCATCGGCAGGATCTCCGAGAGCGCGACCTCCGACTGCGAGCCGGCGATTTCCTGCAGTACCTGCTGCTGGCCGCTGACGGTGGTGGTGCGGTCGAGGCGGTTGAGCAGCGTGATGGTGCGAAGGTCGCGGATGGAGAGCAGCACGCCCAATGCGCTCAGGGTGCTTCGGGCGCCGAGCCGTTCCAGGCCCAGCATGAGCATGATGCACAGCGCCGTCAGCGCGGTGAGAACCAGAAAGAAGATGCGAAACTGCGTGGCCACCGTCCCTACATTCAGCACCGAGAGCGCGTCCAGCAGCACGCCGCCGGCAAACGATCCGATGCTTCCGCCGAGGCCCAGGGTTATGAAGAAGAGCACACCGAGATTGAGCCGATCCTTGGGAGCAATGAGCGAGTAGAAATAGGTCTGCGCACAGTGTTCACCCCCGGTGAAGCCCATGGTTGCCAGAAAGAAGACCAGACCAAGGTGGACCACCAGGGTGGTCCCCGAGAACGCGGGCGAAATGAGCGCGGGAATCATGCTGGCCAGAAAGACCACCGTATAGAACACCAGCATCGGCTTGGCGCCAAGCCGGTCGATGACGTGGCGGGCCACGAACCCCATGGCCATCCATCCGGTGCTACCGATGACGGTGTAGAGCATGGTGGTACTGTCCGGCTGCGCGTAGACCTGCCGCGCGTAGACCACCAGGAAGGTGCGCGCTGCACCGGAAAGGGCGGTGAGCACCGCAAACGACGCGATGAGTCGCCGGAAGTTGGGCTCCGCGAGGGCGTTGCGCACCGCGGGAAGCATCCCTTCGGCAGCACCCTCGCTGATACCGGATGGTTCCGGCAGCCGCGTGATGAGGTAGCACCCCAGGAACCCGAAGATGATACCGGCGCTCATGAGCAGGGAGTAGCGCCCGAGCGGGGGATCGCCGCTCAGGAGCAGTGCCACGCTCAGCCCTCCGGCAATTGATGCAACCGCCGTGATCATGGAGAACCGGGCGAGGAATCCCCCACGGTCGCGGCCGGACGAGATCTCACCCATGAGGGGGCTGTTGGCCACGAGACCCACGCCCCGAGTGATCTGAAACCCCAGCACCGAGAAGAGAATCATCGCGTAGCCCAGGCCGATTTGACCGGCAACAATGGGAATGGGCGAGAAGACGAGGGGAATCGAGGTCACGTAACGCAGCGTCCATCCGGTGGCAAACACGGGAATCACCCCGTGCCGCGCGACCAGGCGCCGCCCCACCAGCATGAAAAAGAACGAAACGTAGGGCAGGGCGGCCACCAGCCCGATGAAGGTACTTGTGGCACCGATGCGCAGAAGGAAGAGCGTCAGGAGGTTTCCCGTGAGCAGGAAGTAAGAGAAGGTGTTGAAAACCGAAAAGACGCTGAACGTTTTTCGGGCGCGCGAACGCGCAGAAGGAGTCAGGCCGGTGCGTGACATAAATATGGATACCTGCGCCTACACTACGCGAAACGGATCGTATTGACAATCGGTGGTGGCTATGCTAGGTTGTGCGCCTACCAATTCGGGCTGTAGCGCAGGGGTTTAGCGTACCGGTCTGGGGGACCGGGGGTCGGCGGTTCAAATCCGCCCAGCCCGAGGTTTGCTCTCGTTGAGAGAGCCGAGTCGGTACGGCGGGGGCGCTTCGCTTCCTCCGCCCAGCCCGATTACAAAAAGGGTATCCGGCTTTTGCCGGGTACCCTTTTTGTTTTTGGATCGGTTGCGGACTTGAAACGAAGGCCCGGCGCGAATACGTGGAGCGCAACGTGGCAGGATGCCACGTTAGGAGCCGAGGCGGATCCTCCGGTGTCCGAAGTCTTTGTCGGTTCGAAAGAAGGTCGGCAGATCACTGTAGTGCGGTATCTTGTAGCCTGTGAAACGGCGATGCGCCGCTTCACAGGCAAACGAATGTTTGACGCTACGCCTTCATCTGGTTCAGCATGTCGCCGCTGTCGAAGAGTTCCCAACCTTCGGCGATTTTTCCGTCCTGTATTCGGAATGTGCTGATGCAAGGAATACGCATGGCATTTCCCTTGGCCTTGATATCGCCCCAGTCTCCTGTGTGTTTGCCAACAAGGGCAAAATGGCAATCGACTTTGTTGCCTTCAGCAACCATAAAATCGATTTCGATGCGGATGTCACTGAAAACACTGGCCAGAACGTCTTCGTTCCACCTTCTCACACCTTCGGGCCCTTTGGGCAAATCAGGAAGGAAGTGGTGATCGTGGTAATCAGCTGTGACAATATCGCTCATGCCTGGACATTCGGGTGTCGTTGACACCTCATAGAACCGACGAACCAATTCTTTATTTGCTTCTAACATATTCATCTCCTCTGCAGTTCTTCCCATGGCCCACTACCTCCGCGGTGCCATACTCTCTGGAAACCGACGGAAGAAGGACCGAATGCCTTATTTCCGACTGATAATGCAGATTTTTTGTGTGCCTCATCCTACTACGTTATCCCGGCGGTTGTCAACAAATGCTTTTCTCTCATCCAGTCAACCAGTAGTCAGGTCTATCTTTATTCCGGCAAACCTTTTGACGGATTCTGCAGAGCATGCTCCTTCGCCCTATCCGCATGGGATCGCTCCGCTCACGCTGAAAAGACGATTTTTGTTGACATATGATAATCCATGGAGTAGCATATGTACCTATCGGAAGATAACAAATGTCAGATTGACGTTTGACAAATGATCTGGCTGAAATGGAGTGTGTATGCATGTAGCCGTTCAGGAGGTTCGGCAGATGTTGGTTTCTGCCAGCTCTGCATTGAATGATAAGATTCAGGAGTTTTCCGAAATAGACTCACTTTTTGGAGACGGTGACCATGGGGTTACCATGGAACGCATCAGCAAGGAAATCGCCGCTACCGCAAAAATGGAGTTCGACTCATTTTCGGAAATGTTCCGTGATCTCGGCAGACGAATTATGAATGTAAATGGTGGCAGCGCCGGCCCCCTGTACGGAACCGTTTTTGATGGTTTTGCAGACGGCTTGGAGGGAGTCTCGGTACTTGGTCGAGAAGAACTGAGAGCCATGTTTGCCGGAGCTTTGGAAGGCTTTTCGATGGTTTCCAATGCCAAAGAAGGCGACAAGACCATGATGGATGTGTTGGTCGCAGCATGCCGTATGGCCGAGGAGTGTCAGAAGGAGTTACCCGATTACCTTTTTGAGGTCGCCGCGGCAGCCCGCGAGGGCGCGGATCGAACGAAGGGCTTTCAGGCGAAGTTTGGGCGTGCACGATTCCACAAAGAAGCAACAATCGGGACGATGGATGCTGGGGCGTATTCGTTGGCTACAATGATTTCCGGATTTGCAGCAGGGCTGTCGTAGTCCTGCAATAATAAGCACGTATTGAGCGCAGGAGGAAACGATCATGATGAAGAAGTTTATCAACAAGCCGGAAGATTTGACGAA
>SLTF01000169.1 GCA_007130025.1 Spirochaetales bacterium
AGCACGTCCCCCTCGGCCAGGCGGACCGGGTGGCCCGGGTGGAAGACCAGGATACGCCCCACGGCCGGGAGGCCCGGGAGCGGGCGGCCCACAGAATCGTGGACCGCGCCCCATGGGTGGTCGACCACCACGCCCCGGTGCGCCTCGTCCCGGCGGCGATGGACCGCCGCCGCCCGCTGGTGACAAGCGTCCCGGAAACAAGAAATTCTTCAAGGCAAAAAAGAAAGAATACGTCAGCCGTGACCGGTTTCAGGAACGAAGCCTGCAGTACAAGCCCAAGAAGGCGATGCCCAAGGCAAACCCGGTACCGAAATCGATCGATATCATGGAAGTGGTCACCGTTTCTGAGCTTGCGCGCAAGATGAACCTGAAGGCCTCGGACCTGATCGGGAAACTGATGAGCATGGGCATGATGGTGACCATCAATCAGCAGATCGATGCCGAGACCGCAACGATTCTCGCCGGCGAGTACGGATGCGAAGTGAACATCGTTTCGCTCTACGACGAGACCATCATCGCAACCGAAAAAGACCAGGAAGGGGAAGAAATTCCCTCCCGGCCTCCCATTGTTACCATTATGGGGCATGTCGATCACGGAAAGACGAAGCTCCTCGATGCGATTCGTACTACGGACGTGGTGGCGGGAGAGTTTGGGGGAATCACCCAGCACATTGGGGCCTATCAGATTACGCTTCCAAGCAAGCAGCGCATCACCTTCCTCGATACTCCGGGTCACGAAGCGTTTACCCTCATGCGTGCGCGTGGCGCTCAGGTTACCGACGTGGTCATCCTTGTGGTTGCCGCAGACGACGGAGTCATGCCTCAGACGCGGGAAGCCATTGACCACGCAAAAGAGGCCAAGGTGCCGATCATCGTTGCGGTGAACAAGATTGATCTGCCCGCAGCAAATCCCGATCGCGTGAAGCAACAACTCTCCGATCTCGGACTCATGCCCGAAGCGTGGGGTGGAAGCACCCTTTACTGCGAAGTCTCTGCACTGAAAAAAGAGGGCATCCAGGAATTGCTGGAGACTGTGCTTCTGCAGGCCGAGCTTCTCGAGCTGGAGGCAAATCAGGACTGTAACGCTGAAGGGCGGGTCATTGAGTCGAGAATCGACCAGGGACGCGGAACCGTGTCAACGGTGCTGATTCAGCGGGGAACGCTGCGCGTGGGAGACAGCTTTGTCGCCGGTGTGTTCCCCGGTCGCGTGCGCGCAATGTTCGACGAGCACGGCGTAAAGGTTGAAGAAGCGTTGCCGTCGATGCCGGTGGAGATCCTCGGCGCAACGGGAATTCCCAACGCGGGCGATCCCTTCCAGGTTACCTCAAGCGAGAAACTCGCTCGACAGGTGGGTGACAAGCGTCAGGAGCTCCGCAAGGTTGAGGTTGCGCGCAACGTGAAGAAGATCACGCTCGACAACCTCTACGACAGCATTTCCGACGGCGGAATCCAGGAGTTCAAGGTCATCATCAAGGGCGACGTGCACGGGTCGGTAGAGGCCTTGCAGAGTTCGCTTGAGAAACTGAGCACCTCAGAGATCCGGTTGAACGTGATTCATTCGGCTGCCGGGGCAATCAACGAAAACGACGTCATGCTCGCGGCGGCGTCGAATGCAATTGTTATTGGCTTCAACGTCAGACCGACTCCCCGGGCGCAGGATCTTGCCGATCAGGAAAAGGTTGATATTCGCAAGTACAACATCATCTACGACGTAGTCAACGATGTTCGTGCAGCCATGGAAGGAATGCTTGCGCCGGATCTCAAGGAAGAGACAATCGGTACCGTCGAGGTACGGGAACTCTTCCGCGTGCCAAAGCTCGGTACGATTGCCGGCTCGTACGTGACATCCGGAAAGATCAAACGAAACGCCCAGGTGCATGTGATTCGCGACAGCGTTCGGGTGCATACCGGGAAGGTTGTATCGTTGCGGCGCTTCAAAGACGACGCAAAAGAGGTTGATTCCGGCTACGAGTGCGGTGTCGGCGTCGACGGTTTCAGTGACCTTCGCGTAGGCGACGTGCTGGAAGTGTTTGAGATCAGGGAGATTGCCAAGAAACTCAGCGACTCCAACTGAGCGGGCGAGTCCACATGGCGAGTTTCCGACGTGAACGCATTGCAAACCTCATCCGCGAAGAGGTGAGTCGTCTCATTCTTCGCGGAGAAATAAAGGATCCTCGGGTTGATACCCTGGTAAGCGTTCACCGAGTGGAGGTGTCCAAGGACCTCGATACCGCCCGTCTCTTCGTGGGCGGATTTCTGGATGAGGCCGCACTGGAAACCTGCGTCGAGGGCCTCAACAGCGCCGCCGGGTTCATTCAAGCCCGGCTCGCGCGGGCCATTCAGACCCGAAACACCCCAAAGATTCGGTTTTCCCTCGATCGCAGTATTGAAGAAGGTTTTGCCATGAATCAGCGACTCAAAGAGCTGGAAACAGAAACCTCCCACGGTGAGGGCCCTCAGACTCCGGATGAACGGACTGATTCTCCTGGATAAACCCGAGGGCGTCACGTCCTTTGCGGCGCTTGGACGGGTGAAACGGGTGCTTGGAACGCGCAAAGTGGGGCACACCGGAACGCTCGATCCGTTTGCCACCGGGTTGCTGGTTGTCCTTTCCGGCACGTTCACTCGACTTGCCGATCACATTACGGCTCTCGATAAGCGGTACGAGGCACGGTTTCGTTTTGGTCTGACGACCGACACCCTGGACCGTGATGGTTCGGTTACCGGGGAAGGGCCGGTTCCCGATCGTGCAGAGGTTGAACGGGCCATGTCCGGCCTTGTGGGCGCGATTGATCAGATTCCGCCGGCGTACAGCGCAATCCGGGTCAATGGCGAACGCGCACATCGACTTGCTCGGGAGGGGAGAGCCCCGGTGCTTGCCCCCCGGTCGGTGACGATTCACTCGTGTAGGCTGCGCGAATGGGAACCTCCGGACGCGGTGGTCGAGGTGCACTGTTCGAAGGGTGCCTATATTCGGTCACTGGTGCGAGACGTTGCCGCCGCCGCCGGAACGGTAGGGCTGGTGCAGGAACTTCGGCGGACCTCTGTCGGCGCCTTTTCCGTTGAGGACGCGGTGTCGACGGAGGCGTTTGACGCGGAGCGGCACATCGTTGGCGGGAAGGCGGTGCTGGCAGCCATCGAAGGTGCCCGCTCGGCCACGGTCAACGAAGCCGCCATTTCGCGAGTGCTGAACGGTGGCAGGGTAACCGCCGACGACGTAGTCGGTGACGGTGATATGACGCAGGGAATGTACGGGCTCTTCGCGGAGACCGGTTCACTGCTTGCGCTTGCCGAATTTGACGGAGATCGGTTTCGCTGGTCCTGTGTTCTGGAGCAGCGCGTACCGGGTGCGGGTTGACACGGGATGGCCTGATGAAGATAATAAGCGCTCCGTGGGTAGGTTCGTCCTTGGACCATCCCCCGAGGCAGACTGTTTTTTGACGCGCAGATTTGCTGCGGAATACCACGGTTTATTGAATGTGAGGAGTAAAGCATGTCCGTTACCAAGGAAGTGAAGGCGCAGGTGGTCTCTCAATTCGGCGGCGCCGAAACCAATACCGGAGATACCAAGGTTCAGATTGCCCTGTTAACCAAGCGAATTGAACATCTCACCGGTCACTTCAAGACTCATTCGAAGGATCATAGCTCACGACGCGGTCTGTTGAAGCTCGTTGGTCGCCGTCGGCGCCTCCTTCGCTATCTTCAGAACAACGATCTCGATGGCTACCGCGAGTTGATCGCACAGCTGGGAATTCGCAAGTAACACTAAGGAACAGGAATGCACACAGTACGCTTACGGGTAGGAAAACACGATCTGATTCTGGAGACGGGCCGTATGGCCAAGCAGGCCAACGGTGCGGTGTTTGCGCAATACGCGGGGACCGCAGTGCTGTCTACCGTCTGTTGCTCGGAGAAGCCGGTCGAGGGGCTGGATTACGTTCCGTTGCAGGTAGAGTACAATGAGAAGTACTACGCTGCCGGTAAGATTCCCGGGGGCTTCATCAAAAGAGAGAGCCGACCAAAAGACAAGGAAATTCTTGTCTCACGGCTGATCGACCGCCCCATGCGTCCGCTGTTTTCCAAGAAGTTTCAGCGTGACATCCAGATCGTTCCGACCGTTGTGTCGGCCGACCAGGTGAACCCTCCCGACGTAATTGCAATGGTCGCAGCTTCTGCGGCCGTTTTTATTTCCGATATCCCCTTTGACGGCCCGGTTGGTGCCGTGCGGGTTGTTTCGGTAAACGGTGAACTGATTGTGAATCCGACGTTCGCTGAGATTGCCGCCGCTGAGCTGGACATCACGGTTGCGGGAACCGAGGCCGGCATCACCATGGTTGAAGGCGGCGCTCATCAGGTGCCCGAAGAGCTCCTGCTCGAAGCAATTGAGTTCTCCCGGCAGCCGATCACCGATCTGTGCCGCTTGCAGCGCGAGCTGCGCGACCTGTGCGGCCGTGAGAAGCTTCCGCTCGTTGAGCAGACGGTATTTTTAACGGCCAAGGATGAGATTCTCGCCTTCGCTCGTCCGAAAATGGACGTTGCCTGCTTTGTGAAAGGTAAGATGGAACGCAGCAACGCCGTGAAGGCGGTCATTCGGGAAACGCGTGACCAGTTTGCTGATCAGATTCCCGAGGAAGAGAAGGCCGTCTTCTCGGCGGTCATGGATG
>SLTF01000341.1 GCA_007130025.1 Spirochaetales bacterium
GGAAGTCTTTCTCCGAGATACTCGGTGAAGAGGCGGCACGGGAACACGAAGAGGCTGCCCGGCGGGCGCTGGCCGACGGATATGCGGTCTACCATTGGAGTACCGCCGCCGCAACGGGAAGCGCGTTCTTTCAGACGTCGCTGTCTCGCATCACGGATCCCGAGGGACGGGTCGTCGGGGTTGTGGGAATTGGGCGAGACATCACCGAGCTGAAACAGACCGAAGCGCAGCTGACCGCACAGAATCGGCGGCTCGAGCTTCTGCTGTCGGTGGGCGAGTCGTTGTCGAGTACGCTCGAAATCTCTGAGATCCTGCGCGCTGCGGTTTCAAACGCTACGAAGCTCGCCGATCTCGATACCGCCGCTCTCTACCTTGGGGACGGTGAGTCACTCTACCTTGCCGCCACAACCCCTCCCATGCCGCCGGATTTCCCCGATGAGCTGCGTACGGCGCCACTGCGGGACCATCCGCACGTCGAACGGGTGCTGTCGCACCGGGAGTCCATTGTTGTTCCGGATTTCCGGAACGCCGACCTTACGCCCGCGGAGCGTGCGGTCTGCGAAGCCCGCGACCTGAGCACCCTGGTGATGGTGCCCATGATCGGGCGAACGGACGCAATCGGCGTCCTGCTCATTGGCTCCTCCGGAGAGCCACGCGAGATCACCGCCAATCACGTAGCGCACTGCCGCGTTGTCGCGGGCCAGGTAGCGATTGCCGTTGAGAACGCCCGTCTGCATCAGTCGATGTCCAGCGAGCTCGAGGAACGCACTCGGGCCGAGCAGGCGCTTCGTATTTCCACCATGCAGCTATCCCGTGCAATGGCGATCGCCCGCCTCGGCCATTGGGAGTACGACGTCGAGAGCGAGATGTTCATCTTCTCGGACAGCTTCTATGAATTGTTTCGAACGACGGCCGACGCGCAGGGAGGTTACGAGATGACCGCACCCGAATACGCCGCGCGATTCCTTGATCCCCAAGATGCGCATATTGTGGGAGATGAGCTCCACGGCGCTCTCGCCGCGACAAGCGAATCGTACCACTCCACGGTAGAACATGGGGTGCGCTTCGCCGACGGAGAGCCCGGCATGATCTCGGTGAAGATCTTCGTGGTGAAGGACGACCTGGGGGCGACGGTGAAGCTGTACGGGGTGAACCAGGACATCACCAATCACCAAGGGCAATCTACTGAGCCGCTCAGGGTTCGAACCTGAGACCCACGCCTTAAAAGGGCGTTGCTCTACCAGCTGAGCTAGCGGCCCGGGAATTGTGACAATCTACCCAGAGATCCCCTGCGTGTCAACCTGAGCGAGTGTTCCAAAGCGTGTGCTTTTTTGGAATCCTCAGCTCTCGGCGTCCCGCGACCGCGGTCGGAGAGGGATCTCGGCGCCCAGCAGTACGTTGTACACCGACTGGAAGCCCGGCTCGGTGGAACGTTCGTCCCCGTAGATCGCGGCGTTCAGTTTCATGAAGGTCAGATCCAGTCCCAGGCCGGCGGCCAGGAGGCCCCGGTTGAAGCCAAAGCGCAGATCGAGCACCTCGAGAAGGGTCACCTCGGTACCGAAGGCAAACTTCAGCACGATGTTCTCCGCCTGTTCCGAGGCGGTCCAGAAGTCGATGATGTTGCGATAATCGGCAAAGAGGGTCACCCGCGTCACGTAGCGCTCAAGAGCACCCAATTCCGGCGAATACATGGCGCCAACTGAGAGATTCTGCGGGATGCGGGCGCGGGTTCGCTGCGCCGGCGACTCGTTGTCCAGGAAGCCCTGCAACGTTGCGTAGCGATTGATTACCGCGGGGGCGATGAGGTTTGCCACCGTGAGTCCCACCGCGGCGCGGTCGTCCCACCAGTAGCGCAGGCCCACGTCCACCGCAAGGCCGGAGATCACGTCGAAGGGTTCGTTGAGAATCAGATCGCCGTCGAGCGAGCCCAGCGTGTCGGGGAGATCGAGCACCAGACTCGAGAATCCCGCGCGTCCGGTAAGGTAGCCCTTGACCAGAAAGCCGGCGGCAAACTCCCCTCCCCAGTCTGGTACCGGCGGCAGCAGAAACGAGTAGCCACCGGACACCAGCAGACGCTGATAGAGGTTGAGGTCGACGGTGTCGATCCCCAGGCCTTCCATGGTGAAGAAGCTTCCCGCGGTCACCCCGACGCCAAAGCCGTTTCCCACGTAGCCAAACGAGAGCGGCCCCACCACCGAGAAGCCGGCGTAGAGACTCGCGATCAGGTCGCTCACCTCGGGGCGCGAAAGTACGTCGGAGATGTCGCCGTCGAGACCCTCGGCGATGATACTCGCCATGGTGAACATGGGTCCCGAAACCCCAACGGTGAACTCCGTCAGCCGAAATTGCGATTCAACCGCGCGAAACCCCGCCGGATTGGCGAAGATGGTGGACATGTCGTCGGCAAGCGCAGCCCGCACCCCCCCGATGGCCGCGGTGCGCGGCGAGACAAAGCGAACGTTGGATTCATCGAGAAGCACGGGTGATGCGGGGAGCTGGGACACGGCGCCCAGCATCAGCACGGAAAGGGTCAAGCCGAGGTTACGGTGTCGTGTGATGCGCATCGCTCACTCCCGGTCGCTTCGTTCGTTCATGGATCAGTCGTCAGGTCATCAAACTGCTGAATGAAATCCGATTCCGGATGGTCGAGAATCAGAAGGGCGCGCAGGGCATCTACCTCGTCCCACTCGTCTGCGTCCACATTATCGATGCCGTTCTGTTCCGCCCCCGCCTTGAGTACCAGCCCCACGAGCGCGAAGACGTATTGCGACTCCGTGGGCGTTCCCCCGTTATTGCGAGTTGCGAGAATCTGATCAACGGCCGCGTCAACATAATCGTAGTTCACGTTGCCCAGCTGAGCGTCGAGCGCCGCGGCAAGACTGGCGCTGTCGTTGAACCCGTCCCCCGTCGCCACGTCGATCAGGTCGCCGAGGATGCCCGGCAGGCCGGAGGCGCCAAGTGCGAGGGTTGCCGCCAGGGAGTTGAGCTCGGGGTCGGTGTTGTTGCGCGAGGCGAGTGAGGCGGCGAGTGCGTCGTAGGCCTTGGCCTGGGTGGAGGCGTCTCCGGAACGCAGCGCCTGACGGGCGTAGTTGACCTGGCCCTCGAAGGAGAGCTTGGATGGGTCGCGCTCGAGGCCGGAGAGCAGATTGGTGGTGAAGAGCTGCTCACAACCGGAAAGCAGGAGCGCCGCGAGCATCGCCAGGATCAGAAATCGTGCAGACCGCATCATACCCGTTTCCTCTCTATCGGTCTATTTTCTCATAAACCTAAGTTATTCGCAAGTGGAGAAATGCCCCGTTCAGAAGCGGAAAGCCGCCTCGAGGGCGGCCCCTCGCGCCGGAGCGTCTCCGGGGAAATCTCCCGTTTCGCGCGCAAACCACGCCGCGTTCAGATGAAAGAACCCGAGCATCAGCCCCCCTCCAACGGTGGGATGGCCCTGGTAGAGGCCGGCGCGAAACGCGAAGGTGTTCCACAGCGTGGCCTCGGCCCCAACGTGCAGGTGCAGCAGGGGCCCCAGGGAGTGGTCGTGGGCGCCGATGCGAAAGAGATCGCGGACTTCGGCATGGAACACCGGGTTGAGTCGCCGTCCCATGCCGGTGAGGCTCGGGTGCCACGCCCCTCCCACGTTGACGGTGGTGGGGATCCGGTAGTTTTCCTCAACAAACTCTTGATCGCCGGGGCGAGCCGGAGCGGGAAGTCCCCCGCTCTGCAGCGAAGTCCAGACCCGTTCGAGCGAGTGGCGTGAGTACCCAAGGTCGGTTCCGCCAATATCGCGGACCGAAAGCCCAACGCTCGCCTGATCCCACTCCAGGAGGGCGCCGGCGTCAAATGCCAGCCCAAATCCGTTGAGGACCAGCTGCTCCTGCATGAAATCGGCCCCTTCGCCTCCCGCATCGACCCCCAGATAGCGCGCGATCATGCCGGCGGCAATCGCCGGATCGTCCACGGCCGCCCACATCCGCACAAAGGGCCGAATGTTTGCCCCGACCGACGCACGGGCGCGTCCGAGATCAAACGGGAGCGCGAGCCCGCCGACGAGGGAGATCTCGGAAAGCAGCACGCCGGAAATATCGCCCGGGCTGTCGGGGTCGGGAAACGAGCTTCCCGCAAACAGCGAATCAAAGCTCGCAGACACTCCGATTCCAACACCGTTCCCCACGTAGCCGAGTCCGGTCGTTCCGCCGAAACCGAAGCCTCCGTTGGTGAACTGTTCCTCCACGCGGGTTCGGTTCGCCGAGAGATCACCGGAGAAGAGCGCCCGCGTCGAGGCGGGAACGGTAAACGGATTGGAGTGGACCCACATGGTGGCAGACAGCAGGGTCAACTCGCTCCCGGTTCGGGCGAATCCGGCCGGGTTGGTGAACAGCGAGCTATACCCACGCGCAACCGCCGTCTGCGACCCACCCTGCGCCATCCCGATGGGATGCAGCGGATAGAAGGTTGAGTCAGCCGACTGCCCGAACGCCGCCGGGACACTGAGGAGAAACATGAACATCACGAGCCGGACCGGCCGGCTGAAAGGCAATTGCAACGAAACGCTCCACGGTACCGGGGAGTAGAGGGAGTTATTCCTCAAAAGTGGTACACATCTCAAATATAGCGTTCTACACAGGAAAATCCAGAGGGATGGAAAGGTTTTTGCTATGTTTTTCGTACCAGGGTGCACGATCGCGAGGTGCCCGGTTCCCGTCGCCCCGGTATTCGGATCAGGACGACGCGAGTCGCCCCTGCACCCGGCTCCGGCCCTGGGTGGCGGCCTGGAGGCCCGGGCTCAGCTGGAGGGCGCGATCGTAGGCGGCAAGCGCGTGGGCAAAGTCCTCGGCCTGTTCTCGCGCAAACCCAAGTCGGCTCCACCAGATCGCGTTATTGGGGCGATGGTGGACCGCGGTGGTCAATGCGATATCCGCGTGATGAAACTCGCCCATTCGGATGAAGATCTCTCCCATCATCTGGTAGACCGGCCCGATCTGGCTGCCGTTGGGCAGGATCTGGGCGTACTGCTCAAAGAGACGCAGCGCCTCAATATCCCGACCCAGGTTGAACTGCGCGGTTCCCACGATGTGGATGATGCGGGGGTCAAACGGCGAGATCGCAAGAGCGCGAGTACCGTGGTCGAGCGCTTCTTCGAACCGGCGCAGTTCGAGCAGGCTCCAGCCCAGAACGGTGTACGCGTCCATGTTGCGCGGCATTTCCTGGATCTCGCGCAGCGTGGTCTGTACCGCCTGATTGTACTGCCCGTCTCGGAACATCTGCAGGGCGTCGGCCTGTTGCCCCTGCACCGAGGCAACCGCGAAGCTCGTCGCCAGAATGAGCGCGAGCGCAATCCTTCCGGTCATCAGTCGGTCTCCTTCGACGCACCGTCCATGCGGCACGACCCATTGAGCACCGCCCCACTCTGTACAATCAGATCGGGGGTCTGTACGTGGCCTTCGACCCGCCCGGTTGAGAACAACTCGAGCTTCCGTCGCGCGTGAATACTTCCCGTCAGCCGGCCCTTTACGGAGATCATCTCAGCGGTGGTTTCGGCGTCTACGTGTGCCTGCTCACTGACAAAAAGGTCGGACGACGAATTGATCTTTCCACGGACCACACCCTTGACCAGGACAGCGTCCTGGAAGGTCAGTTCTCCCTCAAACTCCACATCTTCGGAGAAAAGGGTATCGATCTCGGCTTCGTCGATTGTTCGAATGCGAAGGTCTGCCATGGGGATATCCTACGGTCGGGCCGGTCGGGCTGTCAATATGGGTGCCCGTCTCGAGGCGCGGATGGCGCCTTCGGCGGCCCGAGCTTCTCCACGACGCGGCCAAAGGCGGCGGTGAGATCACGGCGCATATCGGCGGTGAACCGGTTGTGTCGCTGCAGATCAACAAAGAGCTGCATTGGATCGTTGCAGGTCTGCTCGACCACCTCCAGAATCTTCCGGTACCCGAGGGTGGCGATGGCGCTTGGTTGCACGTCGAGTTCGCGCAGCACCCGACCCACGAAATGTGTAATCCCCTGGGTGTAGGCGGCCTCACGGTCGTGCTCCTCGGCGCTCATCTCAATCACCTGCAGACCAAAGCCGCGAAACGTCTCAGCCCAGTACCGCACCGCCGACTCGTCCGCGCGTTCCCGGCAGAGAATCAGCGGCAACCCCTTCACGCCGTCGCGCGCGGAGTCGGGTCCGAACATGGGATGAGTGCCGATGATCGAGGTGTGCGGATGCAGCCGCTCGCGCAGCAGACGCAGGGGGTACTCCTTGACGGAGCAGGTGTCGATGACCACGGTGTGGGGAGCGACCAGGCCCGCGATCTCGGTGGCAACCGCGTCAATCGCAGAGATGGAGACGCAGAGAAAGAGCGCGTCGCAGGAGCACACCTCTGCGAGGGCGGCCGTTTGAATGCCGTTGGGGATGGGCCGGTCGGGGCTTCGATTGTAGCCGAGCACGGGAAACTGCCGGGCGAGCAGCGTAGCCCAGAACGCCCCAAATCGCCCCAGGCCGATAACTCCGGTTTGCATGGGCGGCATCATACCCGGTTTTCCCATCTCGCGAAAGCTGGTAGAATAAGGAACCAATCCAATTCACACACATTTTGGGAGCAGACGATGGGTTTTACCGACCGAATGAAGACCAAGGCAAAGAGCCTGAAACGACGACTGGTACTGCCGGAGGGCACCGAACCGCGTACCCTGCAGGCGGCGCGCATCATCATGGATGAAGGACTCGCTGGAGCGGTCACCCTCATTGGCAGCGACGCGGCGGTGTCATCGGCTGCGACCGACGCGGGGGTATCGCTTGCGGGGATCACCGTTGTCGACCCTGCCGGTTCGCCCGATCTCGCGCGCTATGCGGCCGAGTACGTGGAGCTGCGAAAGCACAAGGGCATGACGCAGGAGGCGGCACTGAAGGAAATGCTCGAGCCGCTGAAGTGGGGTGCCATGATGGTTCGCCTCAACGATGCGGACGGCATGGTGGCCGGCGCGGAGAGCGCCACCGCCGCGGTACTGCTCGCTTCGTTTACCATCATCAAGACCAGCCCCGGCACCAAATACGCCTCATCCTGTTTTGTGATGGAGGTCCCCGATCGCACCTGGGGCGCCGACGGACATATGGTCTTCTCCGACTGCGCCACCATCCCCGATCCCACCGCCGAGCAGCTTGCCGAGATCGCGATTGCGGCAGCCGAGTCGTGCCGAAGTTTCCTGGACGTAGACCCCGCGGTGGCGATGCTCTCCTTCTCGACCATGGGTTCGGCGGAGCACCCCGACGTGGACAAGGTACGCGAGGCAACCCGCATCGCGCGCGAGAAGCGGCCCGACATCGCCATTGACGGTGAGTTGCAGGCAGACGCCGCCCTCGTGGAGTCGGTGGGCAAGAAGAAGGCGCCCACGTCGTCGGTTGCCGGTCGCGCCAACGTGCTGGTCTTCCCCGACCTCAACTCCGGAAACATCGGCTACAAGCTGGTGCAGCGGCTCGCCAAGGCCGAGGCGTACGGCCCCTTCCTGCAGGGTTTTGCCAAACCGGTGAGCGACCTGTCGCGCGGCTGTTCGGTTGCCGACATCGTGAACACCTCGGCAGCCACGCTCTGCCAGGGAGTTGATGCATGAGACTGGCGCTGTGCGGCTACGGCCGCATGGGACGGGAGATCGAGCGCATCGCCGTTGAACGCGGTCACACCGTGGTAACGCGGATCGATCCGGCCGACCCGGGTGCCGACGCCCGTACCGCCGCCGATGCTCCGCTTGCCGACTGCGACGCCGTAATCGAGTTTTCCCAGGCGCCGGCAGTGGTAGAGAACGCGCGCGTCTACGCGAAGGCGGGAGTGTCGGCGGTGATCGGAACCACCGGCTGGGATGCAGAGCGTGACGCGGTGCGCAAGATCGTAGAGGCGTCGTCCATTGGCTACCTCGTTGGTTCCAACTTTTCGGTTGGGGCCAATCTGTTCTTCCGCATTGTTTCCGAAGCGGCCGGGCTGCTGCGCCCCTTCGACGAGTACGATGTGGCGCTGGTCGAGAGCCACCACAACCGCAAGGCGGACAGCCCGTCGGGGACCGCGCTGACCACCGCGCAGGCAATCCTCGCCGCACTGCCGCGCAAGAGCGCCCTGGTGGACGAGACGCTGCGTCGACCGCCGGAACCGCACGAGCTGCACGTGGCGTCGCTGCGCATCGGGAGTGACCCGGGGACCCACACCGTCCTGCTGGACTCCCCCGCCGACACCATCGAGATCCGCCACCGCGCCCGCAACCGCTCGGGGTTTGCGCTCGGGTCGGTCCGGGCCGCCGAGTGGCTGGCCGGACGCAGGGGCTTTTGTACCGTAGATGATATGATGGACGACCTGATTCACAGGGGGGAGGCATAATCGCATGTTCCAGGGAGTTTTTACCGCACTGATTACCCCGTTTGCCGACGACGAGTCGGTGGACGAAGGAGCGCTTCGCGCCCTCGTAGACCTTCAGATCGATCGCGGCATCTCGGGGTTGGTACCGGTGGGCACCACCGGAGAGAGCCCGACGGTGACCCACGACGAGAACATCCGCATCGTAGAGATTGTGGTAAAACAGGCGGCCGGACGGGTTCCGGTGATCGCCGGGACCGGCTCCAACTCCACCCGGGAGGCGGTGGACATGACCCGCCGCGCGCGCGAGATTGGTGCCACTGCCACGCTGCAGGTGGCGCCCTACTACAATAAACCCAACGCTGAGGGGTTTTATCGCCACTTTTCGCAGGTTGCCGACGAGGGCGGCCTTCCGGTGGTGGTGTACAATATCCCCGGGCGCACCGGAAAGAACATCGACAACGCAACCATGCTCCGCCTCGCCGAGCACCCGCAGATTGTGGCGGTCAAGGAAGCAAGCGGCGACCTCGCGCAGGTGATGGACCTGATTCGCCGCAAGCCGAAGGATTTTGCCGTGCTCTCCGGCGACGACAACCTTGCGGTCCCCATTACCCTGCTCGGCGGTGCGGGGGTGGTATCGGTGGCCAGCAACCTGATCCCGGATCTGATGGGCGAGATGACGCGCTCCGCCCTCGAGGGGCGGTTGAAGGATGCGCTGGGGCTGCACTATCGGCTTCTGCCCTTCTTCCAGGCGCTCTTCATGGACACCAACCCGATCCCCGTGAAGTACGCCATGCATCGTGCCGGATACTGCCGGGATGTCTATCGTTTGCCGATGGTGCCCCTCGCCCACGATCTGCGCGAGAAACTCCACGAAGTACTCGCGGAGTGTCGCATCGGTTGATTTATGCGTGGCCGCCGCGCGATGCGGCGAGCGCCTCGGTGAGGCGCCCGAAGGCTTCTACCCCTACCCGCTCCGCGCGATCGGTGGGGGCGATGCCCGCGGCGCCCAGCAGGGCGCGGGCGTGGTCGGCATCGCGCACGCCGAGGTCGGTTCTTCCCTTCAGGTTGTTCAGAACGGTCTTTCGCCGGCCGGCAAAAAGCGCATCCTTGACCTCCCGAAACAGCGTCCGGTTGTCCGCGCAGACCGGGTCCGGGCGCCGGTCGAGGACCACCACCGACGAGACCACCTCGGGGACCGGGTAGAAACAGCCGGGGCGCACGTCAAACGGCCGCTGGACCCGATAGACCGCCGACGCCGCAACGGTGAAGGCGGAGTACTGCTTGTTTCCCACCGGTGCGACCAGTCGATCGGCCATCTCCTTCTGCACCGTCGCGACGATCCGGCGGGGCGGGCTCTCCAGTTCAAAGAGCGCCGAGAGAATCGGTGCTGCGCTTCGGTAGGGTAGGTTCCCCACCGCTACGTCGGGAGCACCCGTCCGGATTGCTTCTTCGCGCAGGGTCTGCACTGCATCGCCGGCTACAATGGAGAGCGGCGTTCCGGCAAACGCGGTCTGAAGATAATCGACGAGGCCCCAGTCGATCTCGAACGCGGTTACCGGACCGGCGGCAAGCAGCAGTTCGGTGAGCGCCCCAAGGCCGGGGCCCACCTCCCAGAGCCGCTCATCGGCGCGCCGCTGAACGAGGGCCACGATTGCCCTGCGAACGTTGCCGTCCACCAGAAAGTTCTGTCCCCACCGTTTCTTGGGGCCAATCTCGGCTGCCCGAAGGGCGGCGGTGATGTCGCGGGGGGAGTCCAGATTCACCGGCGGCCCAACCCAAACCAGTCCAGGCCGTCGGCGACGCAGACCGCAAGCGCCAGCACAACCGAGCCCCACACCAGAGGCGAGACCGCTACCGAAGGAACCCCGGCGAACAGCGAGGCGGTGTGATGAATCAGTGACGCCTGCTCGCGCAGCACACCGGAAAACAGGGTCAAAACTCCCAAGCCGTTCCCGAACGCCGACGCGCCCAGCGGCATGATGAGCGAGGCGGCCAGCCAGACGAGGCCGCTCCAGACGAAGAGCGTCACCATCGGGACCAGCAGGAGCGAACTGAGCACCGCGACCGGATGAATCACGCCGAACACGCTCAGCGTCAGGGGAGCGGTAGCGAGTTGTGCGCCAAACGCCGCCGAGAGCGGGGCTGCGAGAACCGGCGGCACGCGCCGTACAAGACGACGATAGACCAGAGGCGCGATTACGATGATGCCCACGAGCGAGAGCACCGACAGCTGAAAGGAGAGCTCGGCGGCAAGGTGGGGTGCAACGATGACGGGAAGCGCCACCGCAATTGCCAGCACGTTGATGGGTTCCGTGGAACGATAGGCGAGCGCGATCCCCCCGCCGACCGCAAACATGGCGAGGGCCCGGAGTAGCGACGGTCGCGCCCCCACCAGAGCGACGTACACCACGGCCACAGCCAGCGTGACCAGGAAGGCAACGCGCTTTCCACACAGAATGCGAACCACGCCAAATACCACCGTGGCGATGATTCCCAGGTGCATTCCCGAGAGGGCAAGCAGATGGCTGCTTCCCGACTCGCGGAAGCTTGCCTGCTGCGCCCGCGACAGCTGGGCCCGTGAACCGGTTGTCAGGGCGCGAAACAGCCCACCCGACCGATACCCCATGCGGTCAATCCGATCAAAGAGTGCCGCGCGCACGCCGGCGCGCAACTCGTACCACGGCGCCGCCCAGCCAACCGCCTCGACCGCGTCGACCCGAATGAAGCCGGCGGCTGGCGCGCCCACGGGCAGACTGGTCGCCGGCAGACGATCCGACGGAACGGGAACGCGGATGATCCGCCCCGCCGCGAGCTCCTCTCCCCGGCGGGCGATGACGGTTGCGACGCCGGTCGCGGACGTTTCCGCCGCTTCGGCGGAGACCCGGTGCACCCTCATCCGGTAGCGGACACCGCCGTCGGCCGACAGCGCGGCATCCTCCACCAGCACCCCCTCGAGCATTACCGGTGCGGTTCCCTCCGCGGGCGAGGCGAGGCGAAAGGGACGGTGCTGGGGCGATACCACCAGAGCGAGGCCAATCGCGCACCCGAGCGCCGTCATGAGAACCGGAATACGCCGGTTTCGAAGCGGAGATGGAAATGAGTCCAGAATCGGAAAGAGCGCCGCGGCCACGAATGCAATCACGATTGCCGGGGCCCGAGTGGGAAGCAGCACCGTCGCGACGAGGGCGACGGTGAAAAACAGCGGAGGATAGGCGTCGGCTCGGACCGCCCGTGGGGGTAATTTCCGCACGGACGGGGCGTCAGCGGGTCAGCGCGGCCATTGCTCGCCGCGCGGCATCTTTGACTCGAGGCGGATAGTTCAGCAGCGTCGTGTAAAACAGCGAGTTGTAGGAGAGCGAAAACCCGAGCCGCTCAATGTTGCGCAGGGTTGCGAGGGTGATGTCGGTGTTGAACTGGGTTCCAAACTCGGTCTGTCGATTGACCACATCGAGGAACTCGGTGAGGCGGCGTGCGGCTGCCTCGGTTCCCATCGCGCCGAGGGCATCAAGCGCTTCGATCACGTAAGGCTGGGGCGTAAGGCCGCGGTCGAAGTCGGCGAAGGTTCGATTGAAGTGACCGACGAGGGCGGCGGTGGCCGGGGCATACGCCCGGTCGCGAAGCCAGATGTTGGCCTGGTAGCGCATGAGCCGCACCGCGGGGAGCGTGCCTTCTCCGATCACACGGACCGCAAGCACGTTCTCCAGTGCGGCGGTCACGAAGCGATCCCGATCTTCATCGCCGATCTCCGAGGCACGAAAGAAGAAATCGAACAGCGCCGGCTTCTGGTCCACCGGTCGGTCCCGGAACACCGCGATGGCCATGGTGGTCGGGTCTTCCATTTCGAAGAGGCCCCGACGCGCCTCTGCCGTGATTGAGGATGAGTACCCGACCATGGCGGCGTCAACCAGCGCGGGGAATGATCGCGCGTCACCGAATCCGGTCAGTGCCCGCACTGCCCGGTCGATGATACGGAGGTCGGTACTGAAACTGCCCGTGCGAAACAGCTCATTCTGCGTTCCCACCCATCCGGTCAGCCGCACAATGAGGTCACTGTCCCCTCCCCCGATGGCGGCGAAAGCGTCGAGCATCTGGATACGCAGCGGAATGTCGCGGATCGACTCAAAGACATACCAGAGTGGCTCGAGCGATGCGGTGGCACCCGTTTGCTGTACCCCGGCGGTGGTAAGCCGGAGCATCTGCTGCAGGTCCGCTTCCGAGGCAACCTGAGCGACGTTGGTGGCGACGTATCGGGCGGCGTCGTCAAAGAACGGCGCCAGCTGGTCTCCGGGGACATCCTGCGCGGAGCGCAGCAGTTCGAGCTTGATCGGTCGGTTTGCGTTGCGGAAGTTTTCGCGATAGAGCGCGGAAAGGTCCCGCTCTTCCTGAGCGCCGGCCAGCGCGGTCAGCACCAGTGCCGACATGAGCAACGCGACAAATCGTTTCATTGGTTCAAGCCTCCATTACCCTTCTCATAATACCGGAAGTGTCACAGAAATTCAAGAAACGGAGATTTTTCTGGAGAAACTTCGTGTTCGGGGGTGCGACGGCCTACCGACGGCGACGTTCCGCCGTAGATCGCATCTGTGCGGGACCGTTCGGGTCGTCCTGGAAGATCCCGTAGACGTAGGTGAGGATGGTGTTCTTGATTGGGTGGCTTGGCGGAACCGCCTGAATGTGCAGGATGGAGATGTTCTTGTTCTCCTTGTAGGTCACCCCTTTGATTGTTCCGCACATGATGACCGGGGTCTTCTGGATCTCGGTCTGAAGCTTGACCGGCAGCCCCGGTTTTGCCCGTCCCCCGACAATAGTGGCAGCACCGTCCTCGGAGATGTCGACCATCTTGCAGCGGAAACCACCGGATCGACTGACCTCTTCATTTGCGTCCTGAATGGACTTCAAGGGAAAGAGCATTCCGGAGCTGTCGAGCTTCACGCGGATGGAGTTGCGTTTCTGCGTTCGCACGAGCTGATCGGAATGGGCGATGTGCAGGATGGGGAACTTGCGGTCAAGGTAGTCGTCGAGCACCCGCGACTCGAAGTAGTAGCCCGCGTCTTCCATACGCCAGAAGTAGACGTTGATCTTTTGTCCCCGCCACGTTACGCCGAAGGGGAGCGGTTTACCCTTGGGATAGGCGATCGCGAGATACTTTCGCATGTTCTCCACAACCTTGGAGAAGTAGACGCTCCCCCCGGGGAAGGTGATCTTGATCGGTTGTTGGGCGGAGATACTGCGCGTTGACTGGATTCCCAGGCGATACTTGGGCAGATTGAACTCAACCCGCTTGCGAAAGTCGAAGAGCTTGCTGAGAAACTCAATCGCTTTTTCGTCTTCTTCTTTGTCTTCGGATCGAAACCGGATGATGGTGCCGCGGATACAGCGGTCCAGCGTTCGCTCCGACCAGAACAGCGACGTAGGATTCTTCAGCCGGTTCTCCACCGCTACCCTTCGCAGCAGATTGAGCTCACCAAACTTGAATCCCGACTCTTTGCCCCGAACGTAGAACTGCACCCAGGGAAACCCGAAGCCACCGCTGCGCTGAACGAAGACGAAGAACGCGATAAACAGGAGTGTGACGATCCCCAGGAAAATCCACATCGACGTCTGTACGCCCTCCTATCGGCGAACGATCCCTCTTTATTCTCGGCGACAGAGGGTGGTATGCTTACGCAATTCTATCGGACGTCGGAATGGGAAACCCATGCCACGCACTTTTAGCCATATGATGCAAAGTATACGGAACCGGTCACTCTATTGTAAAGAGATATTACTTGTTTTTTGCGCCTTCTTCCTGCCGGGGATTCTGCTCGGGCAGGCCGCGCCCGACCCGTCGGCGTTCGAGCGCATCTCGTGGCACGCGTCGGTGCTGATTGCCGGACTGCCTCAGATCGGCTTACTGATCTTCATTCTGAGGCTCCACCCGGAGTACGATCCGGTTCCCTTTGGGTTGCGCCCGCCGCGACTCAGCGACCTTCCCGCCGCGCTCGCGGTGCTCGCCGCGGTCATCGCCACGCTCCTTGGTGCGGCGCTGGTGCTGGCCCTGATCCCGGGCGCGGCCCACGCGGCAGCCACCGATTTCCGCTGGACCTTTGCCCGACCTGCCCTCGTGCCGCTGGTGCTGGTGACGTCGATCATTACCGGATATCGGGAGGAGCTGTTCTTTCGCTCCTACCTCCTGACCCGTCTGGAGCAGATCGACGCATCGCGCCCCGCGGCGGTTGCCGTGTCGACCCTGCTCTTCGCCTCGGGGCATCTCTATCAGGGATGGAGCGGATTCGCCGTGGCCGCCCTGCTTGGCGTGCTGTTTGCCGTGGTCTTCCTGCGCGCACGAAACCTCCACGCGATTGCCCTCGGCCACGCCTTGTACAATGCGGTTGCGCTGATCGGGGGCTCCGCGATTCGGAATCTCGTGCCTCCCCCTTGAACGGCACCCGCAGTCATGATAGAGATGTTATATAGAGGTTTCTTAATGAAGCGAAGAATCATCGCGGTTGCGGTGTTTGCGGCCATTTCCACTCTCACCCTGCTGGTGGCCTTCGGGCCCCTCGGCGGAAGCCGGGCCACCCCGACGCTCGCGACGGACGCCGAGCGAACCTCACTGGATGCGGCGCTGCAGTCGGCGGGCCTTCACCCGGTATCCAGGATCGCTCCGGTTGATTTCGAGATTGAATCGCTGGCGGGGCAGGTACGAAGCCTGGCGGACTATCGAGGCAGCATTGTCTTTCTGAACTTCTGGGCGACGTGGTGCCCACCGTGCGTGGAGGAGATGCCGTCGATGCAGCGGCTCGCGGATATTCTGGAGCTCGAGGGACTCGCGATGGTCGCGGTAAACGTGCAGGAAGACCGCCCGCAGGTTGAACGGTTCATGAGCGACCACGGGCTCTCGTTTGAGGTACTCCTCGATCGTCGCGGGCAGGTGGGCCAGTCCTATGCCGTGCGAGGGCTTCCGACAACGGTCATTCTGGACCGTACCGGGGCGATCATGGCGCGCAAGGTGGGCTTTGCCTACTGGGACACCGATGAGATGATCGAGCTCTTTCGGGCCATTCTGGAGCAGGTGTGAGCGCCGACCCCGCGACCATCGCGCTTGCCTTCGCTGCCGGGCTGCTCTCCTTTGCGAGCCCCTGCGTCCTCCCGCTGATACCGTCCTATCTGTCGTACATCGCGGGAGTTTCGCTCGAGGAGCTGCGCGAAGGGAGCACCAAACGGGGACCGGTGTGTGCACGAACCGCGCTCTTCGTGCTGGGGTTCTCGCTGGTGTTTGTGGTGCTGGGCGTACTGTTCAGCGGATCGGGGATGCTGCTTGCGGGCATGGGCGGTGTGATCAACCTGGTTGCCGGCGGCATTGTGGTTCTGCTCGGCATCAACATGATCTTCGACCTGTGGGGGTTTCTGCTCGTCGAGCGGCGGGTGCATACCCGAAAACGCCCGAGCGGCTACGCCGGATCGGTGCTGGTTGGCATGGCCTTCGGCGCCGGATGGACACCGTGTATCGGCCCCATGCTGGCGGGCATTCTCTTTCTTGCCGGCCAGGCCGGCAGCGTTGGCCGGGGCGTACTCCTGCTGAGCGTCTATTCGCTTGGGCTGGGACTCCCCTTCCTCGCGGCCGGTCTCTTCTTCCCGCAGGTGGCCGCCATGCTGACGCGCCTTCGCTCCTCATTGGGAACCATCAAGACCGTTTCGGGGATGGTACTGATTTTCATCGGGGTGCTGATCGCACTTGGCCGCTTTCAGCAGATCAACTCCATTCTGATCTCGGCAGGAACGGAACTTCACCGTTGGCATGACGCCGATCCCGTTGCGTCCCGCTGGGCGGCAAGCGCGGCCGCGCTGCTGCTCTCGGCGCTGCCGCTGCTTCCGTGGCTGCTACGCCGGTTGCGTGCCGGTGATGGGCCCGTGCTACGCGCCTCCCGGGTTGCGATCGCCGCAACCGCCCTCATGCTGGTTCTGACCCTGCTGCAGGCAACCGGCGTCATCGAACTCACGCCGCTTACCGCAACGTGGCTCACCTACCAGGGCATTTGACCAAGGCATTTGACCAGGGCATTTGCGGTCGGTCGTTGACCGGCATTGATGAGCCCGGTAGGATGGAAGGTAGAAGACCAGAACCAGAAAAAGGATGAACCCGATGGATGACATCAAACAGCTACTGCCCCACCGCGACCCGTTTCTCTATGTTGATCGGCTCGAGACCGTGTCCGATGAGAAGATCGTGGGGTATCGCACCTACACCGACGCCGAGTACTTTTTTGCCGGGCA
>SLTF01000170.1 GCA_007130025.1 Spirochaetales bacterium
GTCGCGACACGATATGCGCTTCGCCCGCGGGGAGTTCCGCGGCGGTGATACTCAGAATGAGCGAATCCCCGCGGCCGGTAAGGTGGGTGATGGGAGCGTAAAACATCGTATGGCGAGGCGCCGTAGTGAGGGTTCCCTGGAGAGAGAGCAACGGAGGTGTGAGGCGATAGCGAATATTGAACCCTACTACGCCCCCGATATTGGTGTATTCGGAATCCGTTGGCTGGAACACCCGCTCAACCAGGCGACAGGTTTCCACAATGAAGCGGCGATTGTATGAAATGCCCCACCGATAGACCACAGCGTTGGCGATGGCAACGGCGAGCACCAAGACGAAGATCCACTGCACGGTGTCTCCTTCCTGCTTCAGTATCGGGGCAGGGGTGGTCGCTGTCAATCGTTACCCAAAGGTTACGCCCGTTGGACTCACTCCGTGATTGTCGGTGCCGCGCTCCTTCTGGTATGCTGACTGGAGACGTCGTCTTGCGACGTAGACAACCGAGTGTGGAAAGAGGGTGCCCGTGGGAACAGCGCGGCTGCGCGAAAACATGATCAAGGAACTGGAGATCATCTTTGACTCCACCCACGATGCGATCATCGCAGTGGATCGTGAAGCGCGGATCACGCTCTTTAACCGAACCGCGGAGCAGCTGACCCGTCGTCGGGCCGAAGAGGTTATTGGCCTGCCGATTGAAACCGTCATTGCGTCCACGCGGCTTCCGGTGGTGTTGAAGACCGGGAAGCCGGAACTCGACTGGAAGCATCCGCTTGGTGATACCAGCATCATCAGCAGTCGCATGCCGATCATCGATGAATCGGGCGAAATCATCGGCGCCTTTGCCGTGTTCCGCGACGTAACGCGCATGGTGGAGCTTGCCGAGGAGATCACGAACCTGCGCGAAATGCGTATCATGTGGGAGTCCATCTTCAACTCAACCCAGGATGCCATCTCGGTGGTTGACGAACACGGAATCCAGGTCTCGGTAAACCCCGCCTATACGCGCGTTACCGGTTACCCGTCGGAGGGGGTGATTGGCCGACCCTGCACCGTCGATATTGCCGAGGGCGAGAGCATCCACATGCGGGTACTCTCGACGAAGCGCCCGATCACCGGAGCACGGCTCAAGGTGGGGCCTCATGCCAAGGAGGTGCTGGTAGACGCGGCCCCCATCATCGTGAAAGGTACGGTGAAGGGCAGCGTAGCCGTCATCAAGGACCTCACGGAGATCATGCGGCTCACCTCCGAGTTGCACCGCGCACAGCAGATGATTCGTAAGCTGGAAGCGAAATACAGCTTTGACGACCTGATCGGCCGTCAGGCCAACTTCCTTCACGCGATCGAGAAGGCGAAGGTTGCCGCTTCGGCGCCGGCTACGGTGCTGCTCTGTGGGGAAAGTGGTACCGGGAAAGAGCTCTTCGCCCACGCCATCCACAATGCGAGCGATCGTGCGACCGGGCGGTTTGTTCGCGTCAACTGTGCATCCTTGAGCGAAGGGGTACTCGAGAGCGAGCTGTTTGGCTACGAGGACGGTGCGTTTACCGGGGCGCGGAAGGGCGGGCGCAGCGGTCTGTTTGAGGAGGCCGACCACGGCACCATCTTTCTCGACGAGGTCGGGCTCATGAACCTGGAGACGCAGGCAAAACTGCTGCGGGTGCTGCAGGAGCGAGAGGTGAGAAGGGTGGGTGGCACCGCAACCCGGCCGATCGACGTTCGGGTGATTGCCGCCACCAACTTTGATCTGCTGGATGCGGTCCGTGAGGGTTCCTTCCGGGAAGATCTCTACTACCGGTTGAATGTTATTCCGGTGGAGATTCCCGCCCTGCGGGATCATCCCGAAGACATTCCGCTTCTCATCAACCACCTGATCAAGCGCATCAACCAGGAGTACGGACGGGGAGTCAATGCGGTTGCCCCACCGGCCCTGCATCGTCTGGCTCGTTACCGCTGGCCGGGGAACATCCGTGAGTTGGAAAACGTCTTGCGTCGCGCCATCATTAACCTGAGCGTGTATGAAATGGTGATTTCCGATGTGCATCTCCCGGAGTTGCCCGGGGAATGCGAACCGGTTGTCGACCCTGGTTGCACGGACGAACCGGAGGTCACGCCGCTGCGTGACGTGGTCGATGCGGCTGAATCGGCACACATCGCGCGGGCGCTGCAGACCGCTCGGGGAAGCCGCACCCGGTGTGCGAGCCTTCTGGGGATTTCGCTTCGGAGTTTGCACTACAAAATCAAAGAGTACGGCTTGTGACCACCCCGGGTGTTCCAAAGCCTGTGCATGTTTTTTGATGCCTTAGAGCACGCAACAGGTTGCGGGAATCCCGGCGTTTCTGCACGGGTTTGCGCGCAAACTTTTGCGTGACACCGTTGCCGTTCTCAAGCGCTGACCGAGCATCCTCTGGTCAACCCCGCTAAAACTATCTCAGTGAATAGGATATCTATTTACGTGGTGTCGTGCTCGATCTTGGCTCGGTTTGTGCTAGTATACTCAAAGGGTGCGTACCGCGTTACCCGGAAAGGAGCAGCTTCCAATGACCGACGATTTCCGCGTTCTTGCCGTCAATCCCGGTTCAACCTCGACCAAGATCGCTCTGTTTGTCGGTAATGTCGCGCGCTTTGAAACGGTTGTTCATCATGCCTCCGAGCAGCTTGATGCGCTTCCCCGGATTGGTGATCAGTTCGCGGTGCGGAAGCAGGCGGTGGTGGATGCGGTGCGGGAGCACGGCGAGGATCTTGGTCGTCTTTCGGCGGTGGTGGGGCGCGGCGGCCTGATCCATCCCGTTGACGGTGGCACCTATCGGGTGTCGGACCGCATGGCGGCCGACCTCAAGGCTGGAGTGCTCGGAGAGCATGCGTCGAATCTTGGTGGACTGATTGCGCGGGAGATTGCCGATCCGCTCGGTATTCCAAGCTTCATAGTCGACCCGGTAGTGGTCGACGAACTCGAGCCGCTCGCGCGCTATTCGGGGATTCCCCAGCTTCCGCGAACCAGCATCTTTCACGCGTTGAATCAGAAAGCGGTCGCACGCCGCGCGGCGGAAAAGCGCGGCCGACGCTACGATCAGTGCTCGTTCATTGTCGCCCATCTCGGGGGCGGAGTCACTGTGGGCGCCCATCGGAACGGTCGCGTCATTGAGGTGAACGATGGGCTGAACGGCGAGGGGGCCTTCACGCCGGAGCGCAGCGGTGGGATTGCGGCGCTGAAGCTGGTCAAGCTCTGCTTCTCCGGAGCGCATTCTCAGTCCGAGGTAACGCGCATGATCAAGGGAGCCGGAGGCTTGGTTGCCTACCTCGGAACCAACGACGGTCGCGAAGTTTCGCGCCGGATCGATGCGGGCGATGTCGGCGCGGCGGAGATTTACGAGGCGATGGCGTATCAGATTGCGCGCGAAATCGGGTCCATGGCGGCCGTGCTGGAAGGACGGGTTGACGCGGTGCTGATTACCGGTGGTCTGGCGTACGATGAACGCATTCGCGAGTGGATCCGAAAGCGGGTGGAGTTTATCGCACCGGTGGAGTTCTATCCCGGCGAGTACGAGATGGTTGCGCTGGCCGAGGGTGCGGTACGGGTGCTTCGCGGCGACGAGGCTGCACGCGAGTACCGGCCGGCGACCGTGACACCGGAGTCCGTGTGATGAGGGTATTTGTGGTCACCGGCCATTACGGCAGCGGCAAGAGCGAGTTTTCGGTAAACCTTGCCCTGGTACTGCGCACTCATAAACAGAACGTCGCCCTCGCCGACGTGGATGTAGTCAATCCCTATTTCCGCTCCCGCGAACAGCGCGCGCTTCTCGAGGCCCACGGCGTCCGCGTCATCGGCAACACCATGGGTATGGATCGTGGGGTCGACATTCCCGCGGTTTCCGCCGAGGTATATGGACCGCTGACCGACGGCACCACCACAACCGTAATCGACGCCGGCGGTGATCCGGTGGGAGCGAGACTCCTTGGCAGCTTCCGGCGGTTGATTCCGCCGGACGAGACCGAGGTGCTCTGCGTGGTGAACGCCTTGCGACCATCGACGCGCTCGGTTGACGGCGTGATCGAGCAGATACAGGGAATTGAGTCAGCGTCCGGATTGCGGATTTCGGGCCTGGTGAACAATACCCATCTCCTCGAGCACACCGAGGTTGAGCAGGTGCTTGCGGGGGATCTTCTCTGCAGCGCGGTGACCGAAAAAACCGGTATTCCGGTTCGGTACGTTGCCGCGGTGGAATCGGTCATTGACGTCCTCCCCGGCGACGTCGCGGGAGAGAGAATTATCATCGGAATGCACCTGCGCGATGCGTGGATGCTTACCGCCAAGGAGGCATGACATGGCACGGGCAAAAGGTTCGGTTGTGTTTGACGTAAATCGATGCAAGGGCTGCGAGCTCTGCACTTCGGTCTGTCCGGTAGACATTGTGGTGATGGATACCACCACAATCAACGCCAAGGGCTATCATCCGGCCACGATCAACGATATGGACAAGTGCATCGCGTGCGGAAACTGCGCGACCATCTGTCCCGATCTGGTCATCCGCGTCGAGCGCATTGCATAGGAGCAGAGCATGGAAAAGGTATTGATGAAGGGCAACGAAGCGATCGCGCAGGCCGCGATTCACGGCGGCTGCCGCTACTTCTTCGGCTATCCGATCACGCCCCAGAATGAGA
>SLTF01000259.1 GCA_007130025.1 Spirochaetales bacterium
GTAGTCGAAGGGGTTCAGGACGTCGACCACGTGGACCCCGTCGCCCGAGCCCCACACCGTTTTGAAACTGCCCACCTGCAGGGTGAAGCGGTTGGCGTAGAGACGTACCCACGCCTCCTCAACCACGTCGCGGGAGTCGTCGAAGCCGCGCCGCCCGTCGAGGCGAATGCGCGCAACCGCCTCGGTCGAGGCGCCATCCACTCGCACCTCGGCCAACACCACCGGGTCGACGGTGACGGGCGAGGCCCACGGTGAGTCGGTATCGATGATCGAGCGGGTCACCAGTCCAACCGAGCCGCCCAGGCGGACCGGCCCGGTGCCCGATTCCGGTTCCTCAAAAAAGCTGAGGCCCTCATCGGCAACTGCAGCAACTGCCGGCCAGAGGAGGAGCGCTGCGACCATCATGGCCGAAACGGCGGCAGCGAGCGGATCGGATTCACGGCGTGCCCGACGGCAAGGTATCGGTTTCATGATCGTTCTCCCGTGCCCCTACCGGGCCCTTCCGGTTTCCAGGAAGCGGGTGGTGAAGAGCGCCTCGGGAAGGTTCCCGTTGTACTGGATGCGCTGCACGGTTAGTCGGGTGGAGTGGTTGGTCTGAACGTTTTCCATCACGCTCTCCATGGGGGTCCAGTAGCCCTGGACCTCTTCCAGCCGCTCCACCCGGCTGATCTTCAGGAGCCGGTCCCGCGAGTCGTAGAGCTCGACGCGCGTTGGTATCCAGATGTCGCGCGGAACCCACTGCACGCGCCGCCGGTATTGCGAACTCGTCGGATCGCGCGGGACCGACTCGACCACAAAGCAGTGGTGCTCTCCACACGCTTCTTCCCGAACCAGGGCGTGGCGGTCGTCGTCCACGCTGCGGCTTCGCAGATCGTCGTAGGTGAAGTCGGTTCCCATGAAGCTCTCACCGCCTTCGGCGGCCGCAATCCGTCGGACGCGCCGCAGCGCGGGAAGGTAGATCCACTGGTCGTCGGCACGATCGGCGTTCTCCACTACCAGAAAGCGCGTATCCTGCACGCTCGCCGGACGGTGAAATACCACCACCATGCGGTTCAGCCCGGCATCGGTCTCAACGCCAAAGCCTTCGATGATCCGTTCGCTGGTGGAGCCGCGGTTGTCGGTGAGTCGCATCTCGATGAGTGCCTGCACGGCGCGGCCACCGTCGCGGGCCTCGACCGCGCGCATCACCTCTTCGCCGGTCATGGCACCGGCGGCAACGGCGAGTACCGTCGCCATGCAGACCGCGGCGGTCAAACGTTTGTGTCGGGTTGTCATTGGGTGCCTCCTTCGGCCGAGAGAAAGGCCGGTTTGAACAGATTGAGCAGGGCGGGCAACAGCGTAATCGCGGCGATACACGAGGTGACCATGGTCACGGCAACCAGCAGCCCGACGTACCGCAGCGGGTTGAAGTTGGACAGCAGCAGAACCAGGAAGCCGGCGGCTACCGATCCCGCGTTAAATACAATGGCCTTCCCGGTACCAAGCAGGGCGCGTTCGGTTACGCGATCGAGATCGTTGCTCTGTGTGCGCTCCCGTCGGTACGCCGAGAGCACGTGGATGGTGTAGTCCACGCCGATGCCAATGGAAATCGAGGCGATCATCGCCGTTGCGATGTTGAGGTGGATACCCATGAGCCCCATCACGCCAAAGTTAATCAGTACCGCAACCGAGAGTGGTACCAGGCCGAAGAGGCCGGCCACCGCGGAGCGATGCGCAATCGCTACGATCAGAAATACAATGAGCATGGCGGTGACGATGCTGGTCAGCTGCGAGCGCACGATGAGGCGAGTAACCGCCGCCTCGATATCGGCAAACCCGGCGATGGAGGCCGTGTAGCCGTCGGGCAGGTGACGTTCCGTCCACGCGAGGGCGTCGCGGGAGATGCGGGTGGTGTCCGCGGTGCTGGTCGAGCGCAGCTGTACCAGCATTCGCGCGCCCTGCGGCTCCAGGGCATCGTCGGCAAACTCGGAGAGTCCGCCGGAATAGATCAGCAGGTACTGGCTGATGAGGTTGCGAAGCTCGTCGCGGGTTGCCAGCCCGTAGCGCTGCGGATCGAGGGGGATCTCATCGAAGGCGGCGCCGCCGATATTGAGCTCACGATTGAACAGCCGCACCAGCTCGGCGCCGCTGATGTCCAGCCGATCGGCTCTCGCGAGTGCGCGGTTGAGGGCGTCCGCAACGCGGGCTGGGTCGAGCACTGCGTCCGCCGGAGCGCCGTTCGCGTGGGTGTCTTCACCGCGGGGCGAGTCCGAGGTGCGCGCCGCGGATGCATCGTGGCCAATGGCGGCTGCATCGTCGCCAAAGAACGACAGAAACCCGCCGTCCTCGTCAGCAGAGAGGGCGGCCTCGTCTTCGTGGACAGGGGTGCCGGCGTCGGGTACGCCGGCGTCCGCCTCGTCATCCGGTGCGTGCATGACCCGGTTCATCCGGCGGACAAAATCCGAGAATGACAGTACGTGTCCGACCTCGGGGTGTTGACGCTCGAGATAGCGCGCAAGATCGTCCATTGCCGCAAGCGCGCCGGGGTCGGTGAGGGCGCCTCGCTCATCGCCCTCGAAGAGAACGCTGAACATCTTGGTGCCACTGAAACGCTCACGGATCACCGTGTCGGCGGTTCGCACCGGAGAGTCGCGATCGAAGTACTCGACCATGGCGTTGTCCACCACTACCTGGGTCAGGGCCCACATGCAGGCGGCGGCCACGAGGAGCGCGCCGGCCACCACTACCGCGGGGCGCCGGCCAACCGACCGGTGGAACCTCAGCAACGCTCGCTCCACCCGCCCGGGCAGGGCGTCGCGCCGGTTGTTCTCGCCGGTGCGCTGCGGCAGAATCAGCAGAAGGGCCGGCACCAGCAGCAGGGTGATCCCAAGGGCCACCAGAACGCCGATGGCGTTGATGAATCCAAAGTGGCGCATGGGAACGATCTCGCTGGTGGCTATGGATGCAAAGCCGGCGGCGGTGGTCAGGGCGGTTAGCGCGATGGGAGTGCCCACGCGGCGTAGGCTACGAAACACCCAATCGCGCCGCTGGGTGCGGTCGGCCGGATCGCTGCTCTGTCGGTTGAGTTCCCGGTAGTGGCTGTACAGGTGAATGGCGTACGCGCTCCCCACCGCGACAAGCAGAACCGGGATGACGGTAGAAATCATCGAGAAATAGATGTCCATCATTGCCATGATGCCAACGGCCCAGACGGTTGCAACGCTCACCGTGAGCAACGGCAGAACAACGCCCAGCACGCTGCGAAACGCCAGCGCAAGCACCACCACCACCACGATGAGTACCATCGGGATGAGGTAGGTGAGGTCACCAATCATCGATCGCTTCAGCTCCACGGTCACGACCGGTTCGCCACCGACCGCAAAGAAGTGTCCCGACCCGGTGTGCCGTTCAAGGAGGGCATCAAGCCGGTGCACAAACTGCTCCCGCTCTTCGGTGGTGGTCCGCGCCTCCAGGGTGACGATGATCTGGGTAGCTCGAAGGTCGTCCGAGACGAGGTTTCCCCGATACATCGATGCCCAGTCGAAGAGCCGCCGTCGCAGCTCAGCCGCGTCCGCCGCGGGGTTGCCGGTGTCCGAATGAAGCGTCGTCACCTCCATGCCGCCTCTGCTTGCGGCGATGTAGTCGGCATTGACCAGCGAGGTAACGGAGTTCACAAACGGGAGGGTTTCGATCTCCCCGGCAAGCAGACCAATCAGCTTCAGCCGGCGGGCATCGAGCACGCTTCCCCGTTCGACCACCAGCGCAACACTCACCAGCTGCTGGCTGCCGTAGGTGTCCAGCATGCGGTCGTACGCCAACTTCTCGGCGCTGTGCGGAGGGATGAAGACTTCGACGTTGTTGTTGATCTTGATGCCGGGAATCTGCAGTGCAAAAAAGATGGTCAGTGCAGCGGTGACCGCAATAATGACCCCGGGTCCGCGAAAATGGTTTCTCATGGTTGTGTCGTCAGATAGAACTCAATCATGTCAAACATCTGCTCCACCAGGGCTTCGGGCGAGAAGGTACTGCGCTCCCGAATGAACCGGTCGCGGGCCGCGACCCGCTGCAGAAAACCCTCGACCATATGCACCTGCATTTCCGCGGTGCGCCGCGGGTCAAACCCGGGACGAAGCGAGCCGTCGCGCTGCCCCTGCTCAAGCACGCGCACCAGCGCCTCCTTGATCTCGTCGATGACGTGAAAGCAGTCCCATGCTCCCGATGTGTCATCGTCCGCCCCGTGGGTTCGATAGTCCAGATACTGAAAGAGCTGCAGGTAGTCGGAGAACTCGTTGTAGACCGAGACATAGGCTCCGCGCATTGCTCGAATCCTGGCATCCCCCGCGACCGCAACGTCGGCAGCGCCGACGATGCGATCGCGAAACGCTCCCAGAATTGAATGGAGGAGGGCGTAGATCAGCGCCTCTTTGCTGCGAAAGTAGAGGTAGAGGGCCGCTTTGGAGAGCTCCGCCTCTTCGGCAATATCCGCCATGGTGGTGCTCTCCACTCCGGCTGAGAGCAGGCGCCGTGAGGCGGCTGCCAGAATGGTCTTCCGACGATGTTCCCGCTCACGCTGTTTTCGATCTGATATACCCATCTTTCAACCTGAATGTTGGTAATTTTATGACTAATAGTCAGTAA
>SLTF01000160.1 GCA_007130025.1 Spirochaetales bacterium
CCATGGCTGGCACCAATGGCGTATCCGGCGATGAGCAGGCCTTCCAGCACGGCGTGGGGGTCGCCTTCCAGCACGGAGCGGTCCATGAACGCGCCGGGGTCGCCCTCGTCGGCGTTACAGACCACGTACTTGCGCGGACCGGGAATGTTCCGCGCAAATTGCCACTTGCGCCACGTCGGGAACCCTGCACCACCGCGACCCCTCAGCCCCGAGGTTTTCAGCTCCTCGATGATCTGATCGCCGCTGAGCGAGGTGACCGCCTTCTCCAGTGCCTCGTAGCCGCCCTCTGCTTGGTAGTCGTCGATACTCATCGGGTCGATGCGGCCGCAGTTTCGCAGTACGATCTTGGTCTGGTTTCGAAAGAATTCGATGTCCTCCTGCCGCGGTACTACCTCGTCCGTGGCGGGGTTGCGATGGCAGAGGCGCTCCACCACGCGGTTTTCGAAGAGGTGCTCGCGAACGATCTCTTCCACGTCCGCTACCGTGACCTCCTCGTAGAGAACGCCGTCGGGTTCGATACGAACCAGCGGGCCGCGCGCGCACGGCCCAAGGCAGCCGCAGGTCCGCACGGCTACCGACCCATTGGCTGCACTCAGTCGCGCGTGAAACTCGTTCACCAGGTCGAGCGAACCGGAGGCTACGCAGCCACCACCGGCGCATACCATCACTTCGCGTTTTGTGCCGCTCATGGTGTATCCTCCTGGCTGTTTGCCTCCGCGTCGTTGCGATAGCGTAACAGCAGGTCTCGCAACCGTGCGGGTTTGACGCGCTGGTGTACGTCGTCGTCGATCATGACTACCGGTGCCAGACCGCAGGCGCCAAAGCAGCGCCCCACCTCCAGCGTGAAGTTCCGGTCTTCGCTGGTCTCTCCCACGTTGACGCCCAGTTCCCGCTGCAAATCGGAGAGCACCTGTTTTCCGTTTCGCACGTAGCAGGCGGTGCCCAGACAGACGCGAACGATGTGTTTCCCTCGAGGGGAGGTGTTGAAGAAGGAATAAAAGGTGACGACACCAGCCACCTCACTGAAGGGAATTCCAAGCCCGGCGGCAATTCGGTCGATCGCCGGCTGCGAGAGGTAACCAAACTCCTTCTGCACCTCCTGCAGCACCGGGATCAGCGCTCCGTGCTCGAGATGATGCGCCTTTACGACGTGGTCGATGAACTGGTGTTGTTCGGGTTCCAGGGTCTCAGCAGGTGCGGAAGTTCGAGTAGCAGTGCCGTGTGCGCTCATGATGCCCCCTTTCTGTGCTGTGGGGCGGCCGCTCCGCCCCGGAGAAGCGGAAAAAATAGCGCAATTCTTATCTATATTTCTTTAGTGTAAGGGAAGAATCAACCGCTGTCAAAGGAAAGTTGCAGAATCAGTGCGGGTGGAGTTCGGATTCGCAGCCCTGCAGATAGTCCTCGAGCAGCGCCCGGCTCTCCATGTCCCCGAGGTCGCCGAGCGCATCCTTCAGCTCGCTGCGCGCCACGGTGTACTCCGTAGGAGGGCCGCTGAACGAAGCTCCGCCTGGCGTCCCGCTGCGATGCAGAATCAGCTCGTAGTCTCCGTCAAAGCAGAACAGCATTACCGCGAGGTCCACGATGCTGCCAAGCGGCGGGCAGTCCAGGTGTTCCGTCTTGAGGGTGAAGTGCACCTCGGTTCCCACGCCCGCTTCGGACTCAAGGCGGTAGGTTCCGCCGGTCTGCTCGACGGTCTGCACCAGGAACGGGAGGCCCAGACCAACGCGGCGCCCCGGGTGTTTTCCCGGTTCGGTGTAGAAGGGATCGAGGGCGCGCCGTTTTGTCGCCTCGTCCATCCCTTTGCCGTTGTCGATGATGGCTACCCGCAACACGGAACCGTCCTCTGCGATGCGCACCTCGACCCGCGAAGCCCCGGCCTCGATGCTGTTGTGGGTGAGGTCGAGGATCATGTGGGCGAGCGTCCAATGCATGGTCTGACGGTGCCACCGAGAGGCTCCACTGTCAAGCGAGTGACGAAACGCGGTTGCCATCGAAAGTGTGTTGGCATACACTGGGGACACCATGAAGCACATTGCTGTTGGCCTTGGGCTCTACGCGGTCTGGTTGACCGTTACCGGTGTGCCCGATGCCTTTACCGTTGTCTTGGGTGCCCTGCTGAGCGTCGCAGGGGTGGTTCTGTTCCGGGGGCTTGTTCACGGAGAATCGTGGATCGGAACACCCGATCAGATTCGAGCCCAACCCGAACCGGTGTCTCTGCGTACGCGGCTTCGGCAGTTGGGTTTCCTCATCCTCTTCATTCCCGTCTTTGCGTGGAAGGTCTTCACCTCCGCGGTGAACCTCGCGGTACTCTCCTTCAAGCCAAGCCTTGACTTCTGGCCCGGCATCGTCAAGGTGAAGGGTGGCCTGCGCACCATCACGGCCACAACCATCTTTGCAAACCTCATTACCCTTACTCCCGGTACACTCACCATGGACTACGATCCCGAAGAAGACGACCTCTACGTGCACTGGATAGACGTCACCGATTATGGTGACGTGACCTTTGACGACCGCGTGACCGGAGGCCTGCGATACTGGGTAAAGAGGATACTCGAATGATCTACACCGCCATCATTCTCCTGATCGCCTTTTCCGGGGCGTGTATGATTCGTTTGATTCGTGGTCCATCGCTCCTCGACCGGGTTGCCGCCGCCGATGCCGTTGGTACGATGATGATCGGCGTGCTTGCCCTGCTGGGGTTACTCTTCGAGCGGGCGATTTTTCTGGATATCGCGCTGGTGTACGCGATGCTGCTGTTCGCCGACACTCTGATCATCGTGAAATACATCGAGTTCCGGGAGGTTGCGTAGTGCCGGCTTGGTTGCTCATCACGGGAAACGTGCTGATTGGGATCGGGCTCTTTTTCTCGTTTGCGATGAGTGTGGGAATGCTGCGATTTCCCGACGCCTATACGCGCCTTCACGCCGGAACCAAGGGGCTGACCGTGGGAGTGGGGATGGTGCTGCTCGGCGTGGCCATGAGGTCAGGCACCCTGGAGTTTGGTCTGCGGGTTCTGCTGATCGGCGCGTTTCTGCTTGTCACCAACCCCATCGCGATTCACGCGGTGGCACGAGCCAACCACCGGGCTGAGCGGGCGCGGAGGCGCCTCATCGTGGACGATTACGCGGAGTACAGGGAACGCCGTGACAGCGTATGAGTTTGCCTTCCTCTTCCTGCTGGTGCTCCTCGTGGTTGCGGCTCTGGCCGCGGTGCTGGTGCGCGGATATATCACGTCGATCATCGTCCTTTCCGTGTTCAGCGTATTGATGGCGGTGGTGTTCGCCTTTCTGCAGGCCGTTGATGTTGCCATGGCCGAAGCCGTGATCGGTGCCGGTTTCATGACCGCGATCTTCGTTGGAGCGATCGCAAAGACCCGGAGGAGTTCGTGACCAGACGAAACGTTTTTGCCCTGCTGATTGCGCTGACGGGCGCAGGTGGGTTATTCGCCGTGCTCATTGTCTACGGGGGTACCGGTGAAGCGCTTCCTGCTCTGGCCGCAACGTTTCTGGAACGATCCATTGCCGACTCAGCCGCGGTGAATGTGGTGTCCACGGTTCTGCTGGACTACCGTGCCTTCGATACCCTCGGTGAGGCGACGGTGATTTTTGCCTCGGTGACCGGGGTGTCGGCGCTCTTTGTGCGGGCTCACCTCATTCCTCAGTCGCGGGGTGCCGGGATTCTGGTGGAGCGGGCGATTGGGTACCTTGCAGCGTTTTTCTGGCTGTTTCCGGTCTACATCGTGCTGTTCGGGCATCTTTCGCCCGGTGGTGGGTTCCAGGGGGGGGTCGCGCTTGCGGTGCTCATTATTCTCCTGAACGTGGTATACGGAACCGAGCGGGGTGCGTCGATCTTGACGACACACCGGCTCCACCTGTTTGAAGACGCCGGCGCCCTGGCCTTTCTGCTCATCGGAACGGTGGGCATTATTCAGGGTAGTGCATTTCTTGCGAACCTGGCAGCCGGCTTTCCCGGGGGAGTCCCAGGGCGGCTGTTGAGTTCCGGCGCAATACCACTGCTCAACCTCGCGATTGGGATCAAGGTAGCATCCGGACTCGCAACGATCTTCTATGAGTTCCTTGCGAGTTGGGACAAGGCCGGGGCGAGGTGGAAACCGTGATGCAAATAATGGCCTTCACTACCGCGGCGGCTCTGTTTGGAATCGGGCTGTACGGTGTTATCTCCCAGCGCGACATGATCAAGATCTGCATCGGACTGAGCATCATGGAGTCGGCGTTGGTGCTGGTGCTGGTAGCCGTGGCCTTTCGCGCCGGTGCCGAGGCTCCCATTCTGACCCCCGATGCGGTGCGATACGTTGACCCGCTTCCTCACGCGCTGTCGTTGACGGCGATTGTCATCGGCGCGGGGGTGATTTCGCTTGCCCTCGGATTGACCGTCATGGTACAGCGGCGATTCGGTACAACCAATCTTCGCGCTGTCCTGAGTAGAATTCAATGAACCATCTTCCTGTTCTGCTGGTTGTTGTGCCCCTGGGGTTTGCGGTGCTTACATCGCTGGTTGCCCTGCTGAAAGAGTCCCTGGTGGGTCTGGTCTGGCTCGCAGGTGCGGCGGTTCACGCTGCTCTGGCATTCACCACGGTCTGGTTTGTTGCC